>DHNF01000112.1:0-355 GCA_002409375.1 Ruminococcaceae bacterium UBA5423 | reverse complement strand
TCAAGACCCCATCGGTAGATTTTTGCACCAATTAGAATACCAAAGGTGGACACCACAGTTTCCTCTGTGTGATTTCGCTCTGTGTAGCCTGTTGTAGAAATAAGAGCCGATGAAACAGCAAGAATACGATTATCCCAGATTAATGTGGCATCATAAAGTAAACGGTTTTTTAATATAAGCAAAATGAGGAAGATAACATTGACTGTTCCAAAAGCAAAGGCAACTTCTGCTTTTGCTGTAATCCCAAACCATCCTGTTAGAAGAGTAGTGAGTGTAAAAAACAGAGCATAAAAATTACGCCGTCTGCGGATTGCTTTTATCTGCACCATACCACGTATAATGGAATCATCCCGAA
>DHNF01000025.1:4556-10707 GCA_002409375.1 Ruminococcaceae bacterium UBA5423 | reverse complement strand
GCAAATCTTATTATACGAGGAGTTTTTGTATGGATGTATTTACAATTGCTGTTTGGGTATTGACAGCAGGATTTTGTATATTTTCTTTTGCTAAAGATAAGGAAAAAACAAAAAAAGCATTTAAAATGGCGTTTGGAATGGGAAAAGGAATGCTGGGCAGCCTGATATCGATTATTTTTTTGATCGGATTAGTGCTTACAATTCTGCCTCCTCAACAAATTGCGGCGTTTATTGAAAAGCAAAGTATTTATCTTGCAACGGTGGTTTCAGCATTATTCGGAACAATTACGATTATCCCGGCGTTTATTGCATTTCCGCTCATTGGAACACTTGTCGGGGCAGGCGTGGGAATTGTACCGTCGGTTGCGTTCCTTACTACCCTCACAATGGTTGGTATTGTAACATTCCCACTTGAGAAAAAACAATTTGGCACAAAATTTACAGTTGTCCGTAACACATTAAGCTTTGTGTTCGCAATAATTATTGCGCTTGTTATGGGGGTGATTATATGACACAGGCATTAAAAAAGTTGAAAGAAAAATTATTCCTAATAATTGTTATTCTCGGTTACATTGCTATTTTTATTTTTAGACCTCAAATGGGTATCAATGCAGTGAAAAACAGCGGATATTACATCAAAGAAATGCTTCTTATTATGCCTGTAATATTTGTACTTACGGCGCTGCTGGATACATGGGTGCCAAAACAGACAATTATGAAATACCTCGGACGTGAATCAAAGGTGAAAGGCACTATACTATCCTTTGTATTGGGTGGTATATCGGCAGGTCCAATTTACGCTGCCTTTCCATTTTGTGTAATGCTTCGCAAAAAGGGCGCATCAATCAAAAATATAGTTATAATATTAAGTTCGTGGGCAGTCATTAAAATACCTATGCTTTTAAACGAGGCAAAATTCTTAGGTTTTAAGTTTATGGCTATTCGCTGGGTACTGACAGTTATTGCAATTCTTACTTTCTCATGGATTGCTTCAAAAATAATAAAGGATGAAGATTTGCCGCAAGAGAAAGAAGATCCGACATATGGCATTAGCATAAACAGAAACTCTTGTATGGGTTGCTCTGTATGCACCAAAAATTATCCGGAGCTTTTTGAAATGAAAAATAAAAAAGCAATTGTGAAAGAACATGATTTTGAGCCTGATAGAGAAAAGCTTAAAAAATCAATTGAAAGCTGTCCGGTTAAGGCCATTAATGATTATAGCATTACTGGTAATGCAAAAGAATAAATTTGCTCAACGCCTGAAATAAATCCAGATCCGAGTCATTTGAGTATATCGCTAAACCGCTGATACGGTGATTTTTACAGTCAAGAGCCAAGTTTTTACAAGCCTGCTGCAATTGTGGCAGGTTTTTCGTTTTGCTGGAATAAGAACGCGCTTTTTTCGGTGCTGAATCCCAATTTTCATCATAAGTTGTTTTGCATCTCATTAAATGTCTGTTTCAGAAGCTCATAAACTTGCATATACCTCTCACGAAAAAAGCTATTCTTTAACAAAACAAAATTAAATTCACGCTGCTCACAAAAGCCAGGAATATTAATAACCGAAAGGCTTCCTTCTTCTATTTCCCTTTTCCCTGCAACCTCAAACAGAAATGTTATGCCTAACCCATTCGAAACCATTTTCTTTATAGCAGCCATATTTCCTATTTCAATCATTTTTTCAAATGCATGTAGCGAATAATTGTTTTTCTGCAATATGTTTTCAAAGATTTCTCGTGTGCCCGACCCCCGTTCCCGTAAAATCAGGCGACTTGATGTAATCTCCTGAAAACCCACCTCTTTCTTTGCAAATTCCGATTTTGATGAGCACACTGGAATAAACTTTTCAAGACTAAAAAGTGTGGAGTCGTATTCTGATTTATCAAGCAGTCCTTCCACAACAATAAAGTCCAACTCGCCGCTGTTCAGCTGTTCAAGAAGAACCTGCGTATTCGCAACGGACATATGGATTTTCATTTGCGGATAGTTTGTAAGCAAATGGGATAGGATCTCCGGCATAACATATTCTCCGATAGACAAGGTAGCACCGAAGGTGAACTGCATTGTGTCTGTTTGGACCGATCGAATGTTTTCTTTAAAATGCTTGGAATCTGAAAAAACAGTCATTGAAAACTCTCTTAAAAGCTCTCCTTGACGTGTAAGTCTTATTTTCCTGTTTGCTGTATCGAAAAGCTTGCATCCATAAAATTCCTCGAGATATTTAATATGTTGCGACACGGCGGGCTGCGTAATGTGCAAAAGCTCCGCCGCTTTTGTAAAACTGCTGCACGAGCATAGGACAAGAAATGTTTCATGTCTAAAATCAAGCATGTTTAAGCCCCTATCATAATTATATTTAATACAAACATTATAAATTATAATTTAATTTTATCAAACAACTATGATAAAATCAATATCAGATAAAAATTTAAGGTAAATGAAAGGAACATTAAAAATGAGTCGTGTTAATAAGTGCCTACCTGGCATTATGATTTCAGTGGGAATTGCTGCGATGGCTTATATGGCCAGTTCATTTCTCCCTGCCGGTATTCTCGGTGGAACACTGATTGCGCTGATTTTGGGAATGCTGCTGAATCCGCTGATTTGCCGCTATGAGATTTTTGATTCGGGAATCAACTGGACCTCCAAAACAATTCTGCGTGCGGGAATAATAATTGCCGGAATAACACTAAGCTTTCCACAAGTAATCAAAGCCGGTAAGTATGCCCTGATACTCATGCTGTTCACCCTTGCCACCTCTTTTGGGGTGGGATATGCATGTAAGAAAATTTTCAAAATAAACTGGAAGCTAACTAGCCTTCTTTCAGTAAGCACCGCGATTTGCGGAGGAACCGCTGTTGCGACGCTGGGGCCCACCATACGGGCGAAGAACCGGGATATCGCTTACGCAATATCCGCTACTTTTATTTTTGACATCATAACCGTAATCGCCTTCCCCTGGATAGGTCGGCTCTTAGGTCTTGGAGATACCGGATACGGACTTTGGATTGGTACTGCGGTTAACGATACATCATCGGTTGTTGCAGCGGGATATGCATTTTCCGATGCGGCGGGGTTGCTCGCAACAATCGTTAAGCTTACAAGAACACTTTTTATAGTGCCTGTTGTGTTTGTTTTTTCATGGATATACGCAAAAAAAGAAACACCTTCTCAAACGGCTGCCAAGGTTGATATACGCAAAATATTCCCTTGGTTTATTCTTGGGTTCCTCGCAGTAGTCGGCATAAGAAGCACAGGACATGTGCCGGATAATATTGTCACCGGAATGTCATTCCTGTCTAAATTATTTTTGTCAATGGCATTGGCGGCAATCGGGTTGAAAACCAGCCTTAAAGAAGTCGCGGGAGTTGGTATAAAGCCGATGATTGCAGGGGTTATCATAGACACATCAGTAGTTTTTGTGTCTTTGTTTGCCCAGGCGGGTATACTGCAATTTATAAAATAAAAAGACTTTTATAATCCCTATTTAGTGACTATTCTTGAAAGTATAATAGTGTGTGCCCTGCGAATGAGTGCAAAATTTCATGTTGCATCTTTATAGAAAGACTGTCGATTTTTATCGGCAGTCTTTTATTACAATTAATCTTTAATATAAGCATAATACAAAGATACCCTGCATTTACAAGGGTTCAAGTCCACCTACTGGTGCATCTGTTTTGCCCAATCCTTCCTCAACAAAATTGTACCCTTTGCTTTTTTTATTGTGTGATTTGACGCGTTATCGAATTGTGCGCAAGTTAATCCACCTCCCAAACACCCTTTGCCATAAGGGATCGGTATTGCGTGGGACTACTCCCTTTGTATCGCTTGAAAACTTTTGAAAAATAGCTCATGTCGTTGAAGCCGCAGGAGACCGCAATATCTGTTATGGAATCGTGAGTCAGCATCAGTTTTTCACCAGCGCGCTCGACACGGTAATAGATCAGATAATCCACAGGTGTGCGGCCGATCATTCCGGCAAATGCACGGCAAAAGTATTTAGGTGTCATTTCTGCGGCTGCTGCCAGATCGGCCAGCCGCAGAGGCTCAAAATACTTTTCCCGTATAAGGCTAAGCGCCTGCTTTAGTTTCAACACTTGTTTGTGATTGACAACGGCAGCGGAATAGATTGTTTCTGAGCGTATTATTTCTCCAATAATCTGACACAACAAACCGATGGTTGCCCATTCATATCCATTATCCTCGCGTTTCATTTCACTAAAGAGTGAATTTGTCAGCTTGCCAACCACGGCGTAACTGTGTATGGACATGTGGGTGCTGATCTCATTACACTGGCATCCATGCTGCGTATTCCAGTGACGATGCACAATGTCCCTGATGATAAGGTCTATCGTCCCCATGCGTGGGCATCCTTTGGCACCAATGACAAGCAGGCTGCCGATTATGCAGCCTGCAAGCAGTACGGACCACTATATAAGTAAGCGTTTAATAAAATTATAAACACAAAGGGTGCTGTATCATTTGCTGCAATTTCAGCGCTTGATACGGCACTTTTATTTATACTATTGTTCACAATTATTACCATTTGCCAATATGTCTAATCAATTTCGGGTATGCGTTTAATGCGAGGGTCTGTGAAAATGTCATATTCGTCAAAGCTTTGAGTACTGAATTCAGATACCACTGCGCCCACATCACCCGATTGGAACCAGTGCTTAGTGTTAGGACTTATTGTATATTGTTCCCCTTTATGCAGCACAATTTCATGCCATACGGTATACCATTGCTCGCTGCCCTCAGGCGGCTTTGCAGCAGGGGCAGCCGCAGCTTTTCCTTCCACATAAAGATAAACGGTTCCATAACGGCAACGGAAGGTTTCTTGCTTTCCAATGTAATTGCCAAACGGTGCATGGACATGCTCGGGACATGTCTGGTGCGGGAATAATGCCATCTCTTTTGCACAGTATCTGTCATTGTTGACATAGGTCACGATTTGCAGCCCTGTTTTTTCAAGTTCATCAAGCCCAAAGTCGGCAACTTCCAGGTTGTTTTTTTCTTGATCAGTCAGTGCAATATTTGCATTTTCGTAAATTTTAAGCGCTGCAAGTCTGGCTTTTTCATATTGCTCTTTTGTCATTTTGCACCACTCCTTATTATACTAAATGTTTAATCGATTGATTATTATACTGATTTGCGGGCGACTCGTGACCGCAATCGGCTTCTACTGAATGTTTTTGCATAAAATCAAGTGTTTCTTCAATGCTTTTTATTCCTGTAGATGCACCGACTTCCATAATGCAATGGGTACCTACTGCATTTGCAAATGCAGCACTTTTATAAAAGTCCCAACCCTGAGCAAGTCCGGCTAAAAATCCAGCACAGAAAGAATCACCGGCTCCAGTGGTATCAACAGGCTTAATTTGGCTGTATGTAGGGAGAATTTTTTGCTGTTGCCCGAAGGGGCAAACATAAGCACCTTTTTTGCCCAATTTAATAATTACATTTTTACAGCCGTATGAAAACAACCTGTCAGCAATTTTTTCGGGGTCAATTTCTCCGGTAAGCTTTTCTGCCTCTTCAACACTCGGCATAAAAAGGTCAAGGTGCGGCAGCACATCCTTGACTTTTGGAAGCCATACATCGTCAAAATCCCATGCCGTATCCATTACAGTAAATTTACCTAATGCTCTTGCGTTTTCCATTAAAGACGCACATGGTTTTCCATCAAAATTGCTTAATAGCATTGCGCCTGCGACAAAAACAAAATCCGCTTCTTTTATTAAATAGTCAGGCACATCCCTTTCAGTAAAAGATGAGGATGAGCCGGGGTAATACAAAAAGCTGCGCTCACCTTTTGACGACACACAAACGACCGAAACCGTTGTGTTACACTTTTCATCTAATACAATACCGCGTACATCAACACCATGTCCGAACGCTGTTTTTGATACAAAATCTCCAAAACTATCCTTGCCCACCTTGCACGACAACATTACAGGCACGCCAAGTTTTGCTAAATCAATAGAGGCATTGGCGGCACATCCTCCAACATGAGTAGAAATAGAATCAACAGCCCTAAGAGTGCCCGTGTCAGGAATGCTGTCTGCAGGAGTTACAATGACATCTGTAGTAACACTGCCGATACAAAGAACTTTTTTCATAATCATCACCCTCTAATAATAGTAAA
>DHNF01000025.1:4038-4424 GCA_002409375.1 Ruminococcaceae bacterium UBA5423 | reverse complement strand
CATCACCCTCTAATAATAGTAAATTGACTTTACCAATAACAATATTATATAATATGTTTATTGGCAAAGTCAATATGATAAGGTATAATGGAAGGTAATTATGAACAAATTTTTCGGTATTAACAACGCACATATAAAAAACATCAACAGAGGACTGGTACTTCAATGTATTGCATGCAATGATGGTTTGTCGCGTATTGACATTTCAAAACGTATTGGGTTAACGAAGATGGCTGTTACCAATATCGTCAATGAATTAATAAATGATGGTTTTGTGATCGAAAAGGATATTGTGCAGACTGCCTTTGTCGGCAGAAACCCTGTGATTCTTGATATAGCGGTTAATGCACCCTTTGTTATCGGATTGTATATTTCACGCACTAAAG
>DHNF01000025.1:0-3889 GCA_002409375.1 Ruminococcaceae bacterium UBA5423 | reverse complement strand
ACGCACTAAAGTTTCGGTTGTAGTCACTGACTTAAAGCTAAGGCTCCAATATGAAAACAACATAATTTTACAGGATGAGACAAGCGAAACACTGACAAAAAAATTATTTATGTTGACCGATGACGCTATAAAATATCAATATAAAAAGAATTCTAAGGTTATTCCAATTGGCATAGGGGTATCTGCTATTGGTCCGCTGGACTCCACTACCGGCAAGATTTTGAAACCGACAAACTTTTTTGGCATACAAAATATGAATGTGGTAAGATTATTGAAAAGTCGTTACGGTTTGCCGGTGTTTCTTGAAAATGATATGGACGCTGCTGCATTGGCAGAAAAATTATTTGGTGTGGGCAGGCCATACGCTAATTTTTTGTATCTGGGCATCACAAGCGGTATAGGTTCGGGTATTTTTTCAAACGGAAAACTTTACCGGGGGACAAGCGGTTTTGTCGGCGAAATTGGACATATGTCTGTCAATTTTGATGGTATTCCCTGCGGATGTGGCAACCGTGGTTGTCTCGAAATGTATATAAATTTACCTATTATATTACAACGGCTTTGTGAAGCTACAGGAAGAGGTGATATTTCGCCTAAGGAATTTGAAAGCTTATTAGAGATTGATGGTTGTGATGCTGTTTTTGAGGATATGGCAAATAAGCTGTCGGCAGCATTGGTCAATGCCACAAATATGCTGGATCCGGAGTGTATTATAATCGGACATGAGGGGGTGTATTTACCGGATAAATATATTAATTATTTGCAGGAGCATATTGGGACGCGAATTTTATCAAGCGGGTATAAAACTCTTGCTGTATTAAAATCATCGTTTGGGGAGCATGCGCCGCTATTCGGAAGTGCATGCTCTGTACTGCAAAAATTGTTTGAAGGTTATTTATTTAACGCTTATAAAAAGGGGGATAAAACTAATGTTTAAAACGCAAAGACCTTACATTGGCAACGTTGATCAGCTATTCGAGGTAAAAACATACAGGCTTGCCGGGGCAAGGCGCGAGGGTGTGCTTGCTACCGACGTTTCTAATGGTGCCGGAATGGAATTTACGGTTACAGCCGACCGTTGTATGGACATCTATTCCTTAAAATATAAGGGAAAATCACTAAATTATTTGACGCCGTCCGGTCTTGTCGGCTCTTGTTATTACGAGCCTGAAGACGACCGATGGCTGCGCAGCTTCGCTGCAGGCTTTTTGACGACATGCGGATTGACTACTACAGGAACAGGCAGCGTTGACGGCGGAGAAACATTAGGCATACATGGCAGGATTGCCAATATCCCTGCTGACAACTTTAATGTTGTTCGTTCTAATGCCAATGATATTCCCAGCGTCAGTTTAAAGGGCACGATGAATGAATCAGTTATATTTGGAAACTGCCTGACTCTTACACGGGAAATCAAATGCTGTTATGGCGAGAACATATTATATTTGACCGATACAGTTGAAAACATAGGGTATAGAACATCTCCACATATGATATTGTACCATTTTAACATAGGCTATCCGCTATTAAGTGAATATGCTATGCTTGAAATTCCAAGTCAAAAAATCACCCCGCGGGACGAGTTTGCATCACAAATGCTATCTAAATGGGATGTAATAGAACCCCCACAGAACAACGCAAGGGAAAGCTGCTTTTATCATAACCTTGAATGTGATAAAAATGGTATGTGTACCGTAGGCGTAACAAATCCCAAAGAACATATCGGGGTTCGCATACATTTTGACCATAAGGCTTTGCCGTATTTCGTACAATGGAGGATGCTTGGCAAGGGCGAATATGTAACCGGGCTTGAACCGGCTAATGCGCCAATAGATGGAAGAGACAAAGCACGGGCATCGTCGCAGCTCCCGTTTCTTGAGCCAGGAGAAAAACGGGAATATAACTTTAAAGTGGAAGTGTTTGATCTGTAAAAAAAGCGCCGTTAGGAACGAAAAACTCCTAGCGGCGTTAAATTTATTATTCTTGCAAGGACAATAAGGGAAATAGCATTATTCATAATCAACAACATTTATCCAAGAAAGCAGGAATTCACGCTCTTCTGCGTTGCCTTTGACCGACTGTGAAGCGGCAACGATTGGCATCCATTTTTGAACATACTGTTTTGCGGTATCGCTTTTGCGGCAAAACAAGTTTAGATAACTTTTTGCTCCTTCAATGTCATCGTTCAAACAAAAAAGCATATATGTTCTTGCTGCATCAGCAGATGCGTTGCCCTGTGTAGCATGTGACCAGTCCAGTATATAGGGAGTGCCATCCTTTGTTATGATAATATTTGATGGATTAAAGTCGCCATGGCAGACCTTTTTGTGCAAAGGCATACCCTCAAGGCGAGTGTGCAGTTCATAGCGGGTGGTGGCATCAAGCTTTGAAATGCTGATTTTGCGGTGCATCTTATCCTTTAGCTTGTTGAGCATAGGGCAGGTTTTAGAGTGCATTGTGAGCTGTAAGTCCACAAAAAACTCCATGTATTCATCCTTTTTATCCGGGTTTTCCTGCATCAGTTGGGCAAGCGTTTTGCCCTCGATAAACTCGGAAATAATCGCCCATTTCTTGTCAATCATTGTTACTTCAAGGATTTTAGGAATGTCTAAGCCGGTTTCCTCAATTCTTGCCTGATTCAAAGCCTCGTTGAGCACATCTGCTTTGGAATAATCATTGTTAAAAACCTTAATGCACCTGTCACCGTTACGATAAATGGTTTTTGCGGTTCTCACTGCAATGACTCTATCCAGTTTCATGGTTTGTTCCTCCTTACAGATTCGTTTTTTATGCTTTCGGGATACATAATCGTTTTGATTATCGTGTCTGCGCTACAAAACTTTTGCCGTAATATGCGTTTAAATACATCTGTCGAATTTCACTTATCAGCGGATATCTCGGATTGGCACCGGTGCATTGATCGTCAAATGCCTGTTCAGTCATATCGTCTAATCTGTTCAAAAAATCTTCCTCATTTTGCACATAGTCCTTAATGGCAGGCTTGATTCCTACCCTTGATTTGAGCTCATCAATAGCCTTAATCAGGTTATTGAGCTTTTCTTCGTCTGTTTTACCCTTGATACCGAGATAATCTGCAACCTCTGCATAACGAGCAAGCGTATGGGGGTGGTCGTACTGCGGAAAAGTTCCCATTTTCGCAGGTGTTTGTGCTGCGTTAAACTGGATAACCTCATCAATCATAAGAGCATTGGCAAGACCGTGGGGCACATGATGGAAAGCACCAAGCTTGTGGGCCATCGAGTGGCACACACCGAGGAAAGCATTGGCAAAAGCCATACCGGCCATAGTCGCAGCATTGGCCATCTTTTCACGCGCTTTTGGGTCGTTCATACCGTTGTCATATGCACGGGGCAGATATTCGAATATAACTTTAAGTGCACGGAGTGCCAAACCATCTGTATAATCAGTTGCCATCATAGACGCATAAGCTTCGAGTGCATGAGTTAAAGCATCAATACCGGAGGCAGCGGTTAAGCCCTTTGGTGCAGTCATATGTAGATCGGCATCAACAATTGCCATCTTCGGGAGCAACTCATAATCGGCAAGAGGATATTTCACACCGGTTTTTTCGTCAGTAATAACTGCAAAAGGAGTAACCTCACTGCCTGTGCCTGCAGAAGTCGGAATGGCAATGAAATATGCCTTATCTCCCATGCGGGGAAAGGTGTAAATTCTTTTTCGGATATCAACAAAACGCATAGCCATATCCATAAAGTCTGCTTGAGGATGCTCATAGAGAACCCACATAATTTTACCGGCATCCATTGCAGATCCGCCGCCGAGTGCAATAATGCAATCAGGTTTAAAAGATTTCATTTGTTCTGCACCGGCTTTTGCACAGGCGAGCGTGGGATCAGGAGCAACATCA
>DHNF01000150.1:5704-5962 GCA_002409375.1 Ruminococcaceae bacterium UBA5423 | reverse complement strand
ACTACGCTCTTCCGATCTATCTCAGCATCGTGCCCCCATTATGGAAGCTCTGATTGAATTTAAAAAAATGCGTGTTGTTCCTTTTGATGTTCCCGGTCACAAGCGGGGCAGAGGTAACCGCGAGCTTACCGAGTTTTTAGGCGAGCGTTGCATGTCTGCTGATGTGAACTCCATGAAACCACTTGACAATTTGAGCCATCCCGTTTCGGTTATACGCGAGGCAGAGGAGCTTGCGGCCGATGCATTTGGCGCCGGACA
>DHNF01000150.1:2487-5550 GCA_002409375.1 Ruminococcaceae bacterium UBA5423 | reverse complement strand
ACATGCTTTTTTAATGGTAGGAGGAACCACCTCCTGTGTGCAGGCGATGATATTGTCGGTTTGCAGGCAGGGTGATAAAATCATATTGCCCCGCAATGTACATCGAAGTGCAATAAACGCCCTGATTTTGTGTGGGGCAGTTCCCGTATATGTCAACCCGTCAATGAATCAGGAATTGGGCATTGCTCTTGGCATGTCAATTAAAGATATTGAAACCGCAATAATAAAAAACCCCGATGCCAAGGCTGTTTTCGTAAACAACCCAACCTATTACGGCATTTGCTCTGATCTAAGGACTATTACAAAGCTTGCTCATAGTCATGGAATAAAAGTGCTTGTTGACGAGGCGCACGGCACTCACTTTTATTTTGGCAAAAATCTTCCTGTTAGTGCGATGGCTGCCGGTGCGGATATGGCGTCGGTCAGCATGCACAAGTCGGGCGGCTCACTTACGCAAAGCTCCTTTTTGCTGTCGGGGAAAGGCATAAACAAGAATGCTGTGCGCCAGTTTATTAATCTTACTCAAACAACGAGCGCGTCATATCTTTTGTTGTCAAGTCTTGACCTGTCAAGAAAAAGGCTGGCACTTGAGGGCGAAGTCATTTTTGATAAGGTCGGCAAAATGGCGCAATATGCAAGGGAAGAAATAAACTATATAAATGGGTTTTATGCATATGCAAACGAGATAGTAAACGGCGACACAGTTTTTGATTTTGACAAAACAAAGCTGACCGTAAATACTTTAGGTGTTGGTCTTGCAGGTATAGAAGCATACGACATTTTGCGTGACGAATACGATATTCAAATTGAATTTGGAGATATCGGTAATATTCTTGCATATATTTCGGTTGGAGACAGCTATAAGGATATTGAACGGCTTGTGGGCGCACTGTCCGAAATAGCACGGCGCTACAGGCGCGGCAAAAGCGGCATGATGCGCCACGAGTATATCAACCCTCAGATTGTTTTACCGCCTCAGCAAGCCTTTTATGCCGACAAAGAGCCTTTGCCGATACAGCAAAGCGTCGGCCGCATATGCGGTGAATTTATAATGAGCTATCCTCCGGGCATTCCGATACTGGCTCCAGGCGAGTTGATCACATCTGAAATTGCTGAATATATAGAATACGCAAAGGATAAAGGGTGTTTTTTGACCGGAACCGAGGATTTGGATGTCATATATATTCGTGTATTGTGCGACTGAATAATTATATTAACTGCGATATGCTCGAGCGAACTGTGTTCGCCCGCAAATCCATATTAACTGATACTAATACTGATTCTCATAGTAGTAGGAGGAAATAGTTTTGGATATATGGTTTTCTGAAAAACATACATCGAATGTTAATCTGTCAATTAAGATTGATAAACAGCTTTATAGCGGACAAAGCGAATTTCAGCGAATTGATGTTATGGAATCATATGAATTCGGTAGATTTTTAGTAATTGATGGGTATATGATGCTGACCGAAAAGGACGAGTTTATTTATCACGAAATGATTGTGCATCCGGCCATGGGTGTTCACCCTGCTGCAAAAAATGTGCTGGTTATCGGAGCGGGCGACGGCGGCGTAGTGCGGGAGCTTGTTCGTTATTCCACCGTTAAGCATATAGATTTGGTTGAGATTGATGAAATGGTAGTAAAAATAAGCAGAAAATATCTGCCCTTCACGGCGTGTGCATTCGATGACAAAAGGGTTAATATCCATTATCAAGATGGTCTTAAATATATCCGCAGATGTGAGGATCAATATGATTTGATTATAGTTGATTCCACCGACCCGTTCGGCCCAGGCGAGGGGCTTTTTACAAAAGAGTTTTACGGCAATTGCTTTAAAGCTTTAAAAGAAGACGGTATTATGGTAAACCAACATGAAAGTCCGTTTTATCCACAGGATGCTGCGGCAATGCAAAGGGCGCACAAACGCATTGTAGAGTCTTTTCCGATAAGCCGTGTTTATCAAGCGCACATTCCGACATATCCGTCTGGACATTGGCTGTTCGGTTTTGCATCTAAAAAATATCACCCTATTTTTGATTTTGATTCGGCAAAATGGCGGGCTTTAAAATTAGAAACACGCTATTATAATACACAGCTTCACATTGGTTGTTTTGCACTGCCAAATTATGTAGAAAAGCTGCTTGAGGATGTTGAACCAAGTTGAATAGAAATATAGAACCGTTTATCGGCTGCGAAAGTGAATATTCAAACGCCTCCATAGTGCTTTTTGGCGCTCCTTTTGATTCGACAACCTCTTACCGTCCCGGTACAAGGTTTGCCGCAAAGGCAATGCGTGCCGAATCGTTTGGGATTGAGACTTACAGCCCGTATCAGGATTCCGATCTATCAGACGCGGCGGTTTTCGATGCGGGTGATATCGAACTTGGGTTTGGTGATCCGTCCCCGTCACTTGATAGAATAGAGGAATTTGCCGCACAAGTGCTTAACGACGGCAAGCTGCCATTGATGATTGGCGGCGAGCATTTGGTTACGCTTGGCGCTGTTAAGGCAGCGATAAGGCGTTATCCAAATCTGCGCATACTGCATTTTGATGCCCACGCTGATTTGCGCGATGATTATCTCGGTGCAAAACTGTCACATGCAACGGTGATGAGACGCGTTTGGGAACTTGTTGGTGACAATAGAATTTTTCAGTTTGGCATTCGTTCGGGGGATAAAACCGAATTTATATGGGCAAAAGAACATATAGAGATGTATAAATTTAATTTTGATATGCTGCCTGCTGTGATTGATGATTTGATGCACAAACCGGTGTATCTTTCAATTGACTTGGACGTGCTTGATCCTTCAGAATTTCCGGGAACCGGCACACCCGAGGCAGGGGGCGTGAGTTTTCGCGATTTGCTTGACGCCATTTTGAAAGCACAAGTGCTAAATATCGTTGCTTGCGATATGTGCGAATTGTGCCCGGTTTATGATCAAAGCGGCGCATCTACCGCAATGGCGAACAAGCTTTTAAGAGAGCTTATTTTATCATTGAAACACAAATAGGAGGTTTAATTTATGGGAAAGGCATTGATAATCGGGTGCGGGGGCGTTGC
>DHNF01000150.1:0-2316 GCA_002409375.1 Ruminococcaceae bacterium UBA5423 | reverse complement strand
GAGGTTTTTGATGAAATAATGATAGCCAGCCGCACAAAAAGCAAATGCGATGCTTTAAAACAAAAGCTTGACGGCGGCAGGACAAAAATTCATACTGCACTGGTTGATGCTGACAATGTCGAGCAGCTTGTCAATCTTATTGAGAGCTTTAAACCTGATGTGGTAATGCATCTTGCACTCCCTTATCAGGATTTGACGATAATGGAGGCTTGTTTAAAAACCAAAACAAACTATCTTGACACCGCCAATTACGAGCCTTTGGACACAGCTAAGTTTGAATACAAGTGGCAGTGGGAATATCATGACAGATTTAAGGATGCCGGCATTACCGCACTTTTAGGCAGCGGTTTTGATCCTGGTGTTACCGGCGTGTTTTCGGCTTATGCGGCAAAGCACCTTTTTGATGAGATACACGAGATTGATATACTTGATGCAAATGCAGGTGATCATGGTTATCCTTTTGCCACAAATTTTAATCCCGAAATAAATATCCGCGAAGTGACCGCAAATGGCCGCTACTGGGAAAACGGCAAATGGGTTGAAACAGAGCCGATGGAAGTAAAGAGGATTTATGATTTTCCCGAAATTGGCAAAAGGGATATGTATCTTTTGTATCACGAAGAGTTAGAATCACTTTCAAAAAACATCAAGGGTATTCGTCGCATACGCTTTTTTATGACATTTTCTGAAAGTTATCTAACCCATCTTAAATGTCTTGAAAATGTGGGCATGACTTCGATCGAGCCTATTATGTTTGAGGGTAGGCCGATAGTACCTCTTCAGTTTTTAAAGGCGCTGTTGCCTGATCCTGCATCGCTTGGGCCGCGCACTCACGGCAAAACCAATATTGGTTGTATTTTTAAAGGGATTAAGGATAACAGCCCCAAAAGCCATTATATTTATAATGTGTGCGATCATCAGCAATGCTATAAAGAGGTGGGATCGCAGGCCGTTTCGTACACAACCGGTGTTCCGGCAATGATTGGTGCAATGATGCTTATTACAAAAATGTGGGACAAAAAGGGCGTTTTTAATGTTGAGCAATTTGATCCCGATCCGTTTATGGACGCTCTTAATAAGTGGGGGTTGCCGTGGCAGCAAAGTGACATGCCCGAGCTGGTGGACTGATGGAAAAACCGAGGTTTGATATAACTGCACTTAATACGCCGTATTATATTGTCGATGAAGCGCGTTTAATAAAAAATCTTGAGATTTTAAAGGGAGTCATCGACGATACTGGCTGCAAAATCCTTTTGGCTCAAAAGGCATTTTCAATGTTTGCACTGTACCCGCGAATAGGCGAATATCTGCACGGCACAACTGCAAGCGGATATTATGAGGCGAGGCTTGGGCACGAAAAAATGGGTGGCGAAACGCACATTTATTCTCCGGCATATGACGAGAGGGAATTTGCCGAAATAGTTAAAATATGTGACTATATCATTTTTAATTCGTTCAGGCAATGGTATCAATTTGGCCAGCGTGCCTTGAATGCGGGCTGCCGGTGCGGCATACGCATAAATCCCGAGCATTCGACACAGCAAACCCCGATTTATGATCCGTGCGCACCCGGCTCGCGTTTAGGCGTGCCTGTGCGCGGCTTTGACGGGGATTTGCCCGATGGAATCAGCGGTCTTCATTTTCATACACTGTGCGAGCAAAACGCCGACGCTCTTGTCGAAACATTGACTGCAGTTGAGCATAAATTTGGCAAATACTTTGACCGCCTTGAGTGGATTAATTTGGGAGGCGGCCATCACATAACGCGTGATGATTATGATCTAAACACTCTAAAACAAACGATTATCCGCTTGCGGGATAAATACGGACTTGAGGTATATCTTGAACCGGGCGAGGCTGTGGTATTGAACACCGGTTATCTGGTTTGTTCGGTACTTGATGTTGTGGATTACGGTGAACCTATTGCGATTTTAGACACATCGGCTGCATGTCATATGCCCGATGTATTAGAAATGCCTTACCGCCCGCCGGTACTTGGCGGTGATTTTCCCGGCATTAAAAAATATACGGTGCGTCTTGGTGGACCAACATGTTTGGCCGGTGACATTATTGGCGATTATTCGTTTGACTGGCCTCTAAAAGCCGGTGACAAAGTGGTTTTTGGTGATATGGCTCATTACACAATGGTCAAAAACAATACCTTTAACGGCATAAAACTGCCATCAATTGCCGTTGCCGGCGTGGACGGAAATGTGCGTCTTGTACGCTCGTTTGGCTACGAGGATTTTTCATACCGTCTATCATAAAAAAGATTTACATGGTTTTCTATTTGTTTTATGGTATAATATACAAAAT
>DHNF01000144.1:2216-4528 GCA_002409375.1 Ruminococcaceae bacterium UBA5423 | reverse complement strand
AGGCTTTTCTATTATTCGTTTCAAATTATAAGGTGGGGCGCCCCACCGCCAAAGTATTGCCAAGAGGGCATGCAACCCTGTTTGTTTTTTTCACCATGTTTTGTATCGTATGGCTTCCGTAAGATAATAGAACCCTCCGAATAGGGTCTTATCAATCTAAGATTGAACAGACGCTTCAAATGCCTCGCGCAATGTTTTTACACCATCAATTTGAATGCCGGGGTGTTTTGCAATATTTTTTGAGTTCTGCTGTGGTAAAATTATCTTTTTGAACCCAAGCCGCACCGCCTCGCCGATACGGGCCTGAATATTTGATATTGAGCGAATCTCCCCCGCAAGACCTATTTCACCGAATGCAACAACATCACCGCTTATCGCCGTATCTTTTAGACTTGAAATCAAAGATAGGGCAACCGGCAAATCGGCAGCAGGTTCGTCAAGCCGCATACCTCCAACGACGTTTATGTATGCATCCTGGTTAGAAAAAAAGTATCCCGCGCGTTTTTCGAGCACGGCAAGCAGCAGCGAAAGTCTATTGTAATCAAATCCGGTAGCCATACGCCTTGGATTGCCAAAGCCTGTCGGTGTTACAAGCCCCTGAACCTCGGCAAGCAGAGGGCGTGTGCCTTCCATCATACAGGCAACACAAGTACCACTGACATTGAGCGGTCGTCCCGACAACAGCATCATCGACGGGTTTTCAACCTCGCTCAGCCCATTGTCGCGCATTTCAAATACGCCAATTTCATTGGTTGAGCCGTACCGGTTTTTCATGCAGCGCAAAATTCGATATGCCGTGTTGCGGTCACCCTCAAAATAAAGCACCGAATCTACAATGTGCTCCATCACCTTTGGACCGGCAATTGCCCCGTCCTTGTTTACATGACTGACAATAAATACTGGTATATCTTTGGCCTTTGCCGCCCGCATAATTGCAGATGTGCACTCGCGAACCTGGGTAACACTGCCCGAAGCCGAAGAAACAGCACTGAGACTCATCGTCTGTATCGAATCAATGATAACAAGCCCCGGCATTTCAGTGTTAATATGTTCAATAATACTATCCGCATCTGTCTCGCACAAAATAAAAATGTTATCACTGTGGACATTAAGTCTGTGTGCGCGCAGCTTGATCTGCCTTTTTGATTCCTCACCCGAAACATACAATATTTTTAGGTTTTTTGATATATGCTCGCAAATCTGCAACAGCAAAGTTGATTTTCCAATTCCGGGATCGCCGCCTATCAGCATCAAACAGCCCGGCACAATCCCGCCTCCAAGAACCCTGTCAAGCTCTTTTAGTCCAGTTTTCCAACGGTTTTCCCCATCAACACTTATTTCGGATAATGGTTGAGAAGTGTCCGAAATGCCCCCAAGACGGCCGCAGTGCGACTGCTTTTGCATAGAAATGACTTCTTCTTGCATAGTGTTCCACTCACCGCAGGATGGACACTTTCCGTACCATTTCGGCGATTCAATACCGCACTGCGAACAAATAAAAGCTGTTTTGTTTTTTGTCGACATTATAAAAATCGTGCCTTTCTGATTATCCGCTTATTCGGTATTAAGGGTCGTATTCAAGTACACCGCAGGTTATTGCATAAGCTAACTTGCGCTGATACTCGACACTTTTAAGCTTTGCTAATTCATCCGAATTGGACAAAAATCCGCATTCTACAATTATTGCGGGAGCCTTTGTATTGCTTAAAAGATATATATCTTTTGTGGCTTTTTTAATCTCACGCTTATTGTCGGGCTGCAGCAGTCCCAGTACCGTCTGCCTGATTGTTGTCGCCAGCTGTTTGCTTTCGGCATTTTTGGTACCGTAAAAAATCTGAGTACCAAAATACTGCGACTGGGAAAAATGGTTTTGATGAATACTGATTGTAAGCCGGCTTTGATCATAGAGTTTAAGCCGGTTTTTCATATCGCTGATTTTTTGTTCACGAAGCGTCTTAAGACCGGAATCACACAGCATACAATCGCTGTCTCTTGACATCTCCGCTCGATAGCCCATTACACGCAACATATCATAGAGCGGCAGTGATATTACAAGGTTAAGATCCTTTTCAACCGAACCATCAGACGCCGAAGTGCCACCGTCCCTGCCGCCATGACCGGGGTCAATCAGCAGCACAGTGCCCACAGGCACCCCTGTGTCCGCCGAAATCGTCTTTTTTAGCTGAACACCGATATATACAGCAACAAATATACAACCTAAAACTATCAAAAACGGTATTATAAAACTTTTCGATCTTCGTTTTCGCATAATAATCACCCTGTAAAAACTATGATTAAAAGAGTGAAATCAT
>DHNF01000144.1:1310-2055 GCA_002409375.1 Ruminococcaceae bacterium UBA5423 | reverse complement strand
ATGATTAAAAGAGTGAAATCATGCCTTGTATTTCAGCGCCTTCTCTTATTTCGTTTGTTTGGGTCGACATAAATAACTTTTTCACTCAAGGATATATTTTTATACCCTAATAAATATGCTATATAGCATGCAAGAGGAAGCACCAAAAGTGTTACAAATATCCCGAACAAAGATAACCACGGAATATCAACTGCAGTTAATACTGCCCCTGCCATTCGTGAAATTACAGGCATAAAAGTAACATTAAGAAACCGGTAAATAAAGAAATACTGGGGCGCAACAATTTTTAGCTTGCTGAGAATTAGGATAAGAAATAAAACAAATGATGGTATTGCCGCAATCAGCCCAATTTTAAGCCCCCGCAGCTTATCTCCGGCCATGTGCTTAAACTGCACCCTGTTGCTGTCTTTGTCGCCACGCTCCCACAGCTTTGTATACACCATTGATACAAACAAAACAACCATAAAAAGCTGAGATACTATATCCAATGCCAAAGACGCACCCTTTGGAAAATCCGAACGAATGCTTTCTTTAACTTGGTTGGTGGGAAGTGTTGTCGCCGTGGCAGATGTTGCCGTAGTCTGCCCTGCCGTTTTAGTTGCTGCACCTGCGGCAAAGGAAGTACCGGCACTTGTTACAGCAGTGCTTTCGCCTGTAGTTTGTGTGTTAAAATATATTTCGGTCACTATACTTCTATTGCCGTCGCCATCAATTTCATAGACTCTCTCACCGATTGTTTTTGTGG
>DHNF01000144.1:373-1146 GCA_002409375.1 Ruminococcaceae bacterium UBA5423 | reverse complement strand
CAATCCCGTAAAAATCATTGTCATGGACATATATATAATAAAATTAAGCACGGCTGCGAATATCGTCCACAAAAACACGCTCAAAGCAAGTCTAAGGCTTTCTTTTTTGATATCAGAAACAGCCATTTTTTCATCAGCCATGTCTAACCCGTCCTTTAATGATTATTTTGATTAGTAGTATACCATTTTTTAGTTTAAGCGGCAATAGCGAAGTAAAAAAAGACCGACGGGTGTGTCCGTCGGTCGAAAACTTATTAATACATGCCGTCCATTCCGCCCGGGGCAGGTGCTGCCACAGGTGCGGGTGGCTCTTTTTTATCTGTCACGAGGGATTCGGTTGTCAGTACCATTGCTGCAATCGAAGCTGCGTTCTGCAGTGCCGAACGCGTAACCTTGGTTGGGTCAACAATACCAGCCGACATCATATCAACATACTCGTTTTTGGCAAAGTCATAGCCATAACCTTCTTTATTTGCAGCCTTAATCTTGTCGATAATAACACTGCCCTCAAGTCCGGCGTTGTAAGCCATTTGGCGAATAGGCTCCTCTATTGATCTAAATACAATGCTTACACCGGTTTTCTCATCGCCTTCATTAGTATCCAGCAACTTTTTGAGTTCGGACATCGTATTGATAAATGCAACACCGCCGCCGGCAACAATGCCTTCCTCGACAGCCGCTTTGGTTGCCGAAAGTGCATCCTCAATGCGCAGCTTCTTCTCTTTCATTTCAACCTCTGTAGCAGCGCCAACCTTGATAACTGCTACGCCGCC
>DHNF01000144.1:0-136 GCA_002409375.1 Ruminococcaceae bacterium UBA5423 | reverse complement strand
GCAAGACGCTCTTGCAATTTTTCGCGGTCAAAATCAGAAGTTGTGATTTCAATTTGATTGCGGATTTGTGCAATGCGGTTCTTGATTTGCTCTGCATCGCCGGTGCCGTCAACAATAATGGTGTTTTCTTTTTGAA
>DHNF01000069.1 GCA_002409375.1 Ruminococcaceae bacterium UBA5423 | reverse complement strand
CTGATTACCATAATTACACGACGATATGCTCTGTTAAGATCCCTAAGAAGATTATTTACAACCTCCATCAAATCTTCAATTTCGCCCAGAGTGCATTCCAGAGTAACGGTATGTGGTCCTTTGTCTAAATAAAACATCGCCGGCTTATCCTCTGCCATTACGGTAACCTTCTGCCACTTGAATGAATATGGTACCGTTATGCCCCGGACTTCATCAAAGGGGGTTTTGCCATCAATATACAGCCGACGATATGAGGATATACCACCCGCATAATCTTGTAATGCCCTTATATCCATATGATAATAGCCCGGTTGCTCAACATCAAATTCCCATGTTATGGAGTCTCCGCGGTCGGTCCATGTGCTCCCGCCCATTGTGTTGTATACATCCGCCCCGCTGCAAACCGGTGTTGTAGCTGCTGACGAGCGATCTATCTGCTCCAAAATTGACGGAGAGCTTCGGTATGCGACATCCTCTGCCTGTATTTGTATCGGCTTGGCACCGCCGTTATCGCCGAATGATTCAGGCTCTTTATAAGATTTAGGGGCTTGGTAGCCTTCAAAGCTCAGGCTGCGAAACGAAAGGTCAAAATCACCTGAATTAAGTGTAACGGTATGATTTCCGGCAGACAAATAAAAACACAGAGGAGATGAAACATAGCCTGTGCGGTTTTTCGCATAGCTTTTATACCATTCTCCCTGTTCTGCAAGAACCGGGCGTAATTCATTTCCGTTTATATCGGTTTCACCCGGCTCGGACTCAATCCATTTTCTCGGGAAGTATAGATTACTGCTTTCTTCAAAAGGAAGCTCACCGTCTATCAAAACGGCAAACTCTTTATCCTTATATATACTGTCAGTTCCGCCTTTTTGCTCGCAGGAAAGCAGATACAGACCTGCCGCTTGAACAGAAAAAGTGAATTCCTTTTCGGAGCCGGCGGGTATGATTGTTTCATCACTGATGATATTGACCAGACTGTTTTCCGGCAACTTTGTATCTTCAAACTTCTGTAAATACAGCTTATATCCGCTCATTTCATTTGCTGCGAATTCCATGAACGCGGCCGCATCTACAGGTATTATTTTTTCTTTATCAAATAATTTTGAATAGCCGAATAACAGAGCTATAACCGAGACGGCTGAAATCAAAATAATCAGATACTTTTTTTTCATAAGCTATATTCCTCTTTTCCAATGCTTGATCAGTATTAACCGACAATCCCGGTATTTTCTATACTCTCAACGAAATATCGTTGAGCAAATATAAAAACCAAAAGCAATGGCAGTATAAATAAAAGAACCGCAGCATTCTGAGTTAATGAGCTTTTAACAATGTTGAACGCTCCGCCTTCAACATAAATGTCAAAATCCAACACAGATCTTAAGCCCAAAAGCTTTTGGGTCAGTAATGTATTGCCGGGTAAAAAAGTTGCGGTATAAAAGGTGTCGGTCCACTGCCATACCATGGAAAAGAGGAATACCGTGGTTACCATAGCACCTGTTGACGGCAACGCGATATAGAAAAATGTTCTAAATGGACCCGCACCGTCAATCATTGCCGATTCCTCTAATTCCTTTGGAAAGCCTCTGAAATATTGTTGTAATATGTATATAAGCAACCCGCTTTTTAACCCCATCCCGGTAAGACAAAGCATTGCTATTGAAAGCTTATTACCCATCAGGGATATCGGTTGTGGAAACAAACCGAATATATTAAAATATTGAAATCTGAAATACATCGGAAGTGAAATAAGCTGAGGCGGAATGATCAGGGACAGCAACAAAAAAAGGAAGAGCAAACGGTTGCCCAAAAACTTAAATCTTGCAAGCCCGTATGCTATTACAACCGAAGATACGACTTGACACGCAGAGGTCAATGTAACAAACAGAACGGTTTCCGCCAGGCTTGACCAGTAATCCATATACTCAATGGCCACCGTGTAGTTGGAAAGTGTGAAGCGCTTTGTTAAAAATCGTACCGTGTCATCATATAAATCAAACTCGTCCATAACCGATAACATTGCCCGACCGAAAAGTTGATATAGGATTACAAACCCCAGACATGCTAACAATATGTATATAAAAGTGCCGGACACAAACCTTTGAATTTTTAAACGCGATTTAGGGGTGAGCTTCATATTACGACCATCCTTCCACCGAGAAGCTTGAAATTTATGTCCCAAACTTCATTGCTCCATCGGCTGATTAATAACTGCCATTTACTTTCCCTGATAGAAAACGATCGGCCTTGACAGTAAAAATGCCAGAGCAATAAAAATAGATATAATAATAAAATATATCCACGACATGGCAGCGGAATATCCGAACTCGAAATCGGTAAAAGATTTTGTATACATATATCTCATTATGTCGTTATTTGTGTCCACGAAGCTGTCGATAATTGTGTAGACCGTCACAACCAAAATTTGCGGACTTATCATCGGCAGTGTAATTTTCCAAAAATTCTCCCAACCGGTCGCCCCCTCGATGGCGGATGCCTCATACAGTGAGGGGGATATGGTTTGCAAGGCTGCAAGGAATATTAAAATCTGTATTCCCGAATCGTTGAGAACATTTAATATGTTTGAAATGCCGAACATAATATAATTGGAAATTTCGGGGCTGAGATTACTGCTTAGCATCAATTCCGTAATATAGCGTTGGGATGAGGACAAAACCTCTCCGGTCACAACATTGGTTTCACCTGCAATAATTACGGAAGCCAATACATGATCGAGTTCAATCGTCTTCATTATCCCTGTAGATATGATAACCGGAAGGAAGAAAATGCAGCGGAATAAAATCCTCCCGGGCATTTTTCTGTTCAAGAGAGAAGCAACTATGAAGCTGACAATAATTATTATCGGAACGGTTGCAGCCATAGAGCCGACCGAACTCAGCAAAAGGGGAAGAAAATCCGCATCTCCGCGAAAAGCGTGATAATAATTATCTAATCCTTTTACTACGATATCATAGCCATTCTTTGAGTTTATGTCTCCCAAACTTATGGCAAATGATTCTACAATCGGAACAATAAAAAAGAACATTATTCCTATTATATAAGGCAAAACAAATATGTATCCGAATTTTTCGCGCCGCGCCAGCAGTCTCCCTTTAAATCTCATATGTTTAACCGCCTTTTGTGATAACATTTCATTTCAATATAAAACAATCTCAGTTTTAGCTGATATAATTTTTCAATTTAATTTATAAAATATACATAATAAAAGCGAACTGTCTTATGCCTGCCGGCATTATACTCTTGCCGAAAGCTACAGCCCGCCACTATACCTTTTTCAAAAATACTTTAAAATCATTATTATTACTATCCCCTTGTATATCCCCTCGTAATAAAGTGCTAAATTCTATTTTTCAAACTTATATCTAATGACATAATAAAAGCGGCGGCAATTATGCCTGTACACTCGGCAGCTTTTGCCGCCGCTTTTATATCCTAAAAATGATTCGTATTACTTATAAGCTCTGCACCAGTCTACTTCGTACTTAAGAGGGAAATCAGAATCTTTAAAGTTCCATCTGCCGACCCAGTTTGAATCATTGTCTGCACCAAACCGATAACTGAACAGCATAAAACTTCTTACCGGATTCTTTTTTGAACCCGATGCGGTGGTTGTGTTATAGGAATGATCAAAAACGCCCATCAACTCACCATCGCAGTAATAGTAAGAGTTTTCCTTGGTCAGGACTACTCCGATTGCATGATACTTACCGTCATCCATTCTCGCAGTCGTTGGAGCTGCTAAAATATGATTCGTACGAGTGTGCGCCTGGGTATTGTAGTTCCAAAAATGCTCGGTTATATGATAATTTTTCCCGAAATGCTTGGACCATTCAATGATATCAACCTCACCGCAGCCGAGATCGGATCTGGCACTGTCAAAAAAAACGCTTTGTCTTTGACCGCTGAATACAGGCAAGAGCCAAAATCCTCCACATATGCCCG
>DHNF01000012.1 GCA_002409375.1 Ruminococcaceae bacterium UBA5423 | reverse complement strand
ACAGGGTTAGCGCGTAAAGCTACTCATTTATTTCTGTATTTTTATTTTTATTTTCGGTTTTTTGGGGCTGTCGCAAAAGCTGGCGCGCCTGCCGTACTTCAGCCAGGCGTTGTGCAATCGCTTCTTCGGTGCGCCGTAGCAAATCCTCTGAAAAATCGCTCGCGCCCTTGCGCATTTCGCGGGATTTAAGCTGGGTTTGCGTCATTATTTCATTTGCTTTTTGCTGTGATTGCTTTACAATTTCCTCTTGTGCGACAAGGCGGCGGGCACGTTCCTCTGCAGCTCGTATAATACCTTCTGCCTCGAGTTTGGCCGTTTCGACTATGTCGCCACGATCTGCAACAATAGCCCTTGCCTGGCGCACTTCATTGGGCATATATGCGCGTATATCGTCAACAATGTTGCGCAGACGCTCAGCATCAACGAGGCACTTGCCACCCGACATTGGCAGGCTCCACGCCTTGTCAAGCATGTCATCAATCTGTTCGAGCAATTCTTCAACAGTCATTATATTAAAACCTGCCTTTCATTAGTTCAACTTTTTTTAAAATATCATTGATTATACAGTCGGGAACAAATCCCGTAATATCTCCTCTAAGCTGTGCCACCTGTTTGACAAGACTTGACGAAAGATACATATATTCAGCTGTCGTAGTTAAAAAAGTGGTTTCGGTTTCGGCATTGAGCTTGCGGTTAGTAAGCGCCATCTGAAATTCATATTCAAAATCCGACATTGCGCGAAGTCCCTTTACGATAACCGTAGCTTTTTTCAGCCGTGTGTAATCGGCAAGCAGACCGCAGTAGCTGTCAACCTCCACATTTTCGATACCGGCAGTTGAGCGCAGTAGAAAATCCACCCGCTCTTCTTTTGAAAACATCGCAGCTTTGGACAGATTGCTCATTACCACCACAATAACCTTATCAAATATTCCGGCCGCTCGTCGAATTATATCCATGTGACCAAGTGTTACAGGATCAAAACTTCCCGGACAAACCGCTATATTCATTCGCCTTCCCTCCCCTTGTCGTAGTATCGGTATAACCAGATATACACTCGACCGTAATTGTAGACACGATTTAGAGAGAGCCGGCCAATTTTTTCGGGCAGTCGGGCATCGGCATCGCTTTCGCATACAATCACGCCGCCCTTGTTCATCAGCTCCTGGGCCGCGTCCAGCGCAGGTTTCAAAAGGTTTGAAGCATAGGGCGGATCAATAAACACTAAATCGAAGTTGTCTTCTGTGCTTTTAAGATATGATATTGCATCTGTGTTAAGCACATCTACATTTTTTTTATTATCGCCAAACCTTTTTAATAGCCTTGCCAGGTTATCGTGCACAACCCTAACAGCCTTAGCGCTGTTGTCGACAAAAACGCATCCAACCGCACCTCGGCTTAACGCTTCGAGTCCCATTTGGCCTGATCCGGCAAACAAATCGAGAACGTGCCGGCCGTCAACTTCAAACTGAATCGCGCTGAACACCGCCTCCTTAACCTTGGCCGTTGTGGGGCGAGACTCATAGCCAGCCAAAGTCTCAAGCCTCAACCCCCGCGCACTTCCCGCAATAATCCGCAATTTTATCGCTCCTCTGCGGCTTTTATACTAACCCATAAGTTTTAAAGTTTTTTATCTTTCTCAAAGCTGGCACGCACGGCTTCAAGTACTGCATTTTCAAACCCGCATCTTTGCAGAGCGCATACGCCTTCTATCGTTGTACCCGAGGGCGAGCATACCGCATCTGATATCTCCCTTGGATGCTGCCTGGTTTCCTGCAAAAGGCGTGTTGTGCCAAGCACCGCCTGCGAGGCAATATTAAGTGCCGTATTTTTTGGAATACCGTATCTCACACCGGCATTTGCAAGAGCATCGATATATAATAGCGTGAATGCAGGCGAACTTCCCGCAATTGCGGTGAAAGCCGAAAAAAGCTCCTCTTTAAGCTCAACCACTTCACCCACCGACTCAAAAATCATGCGTACTGTTTCTTTATGTGACTCATCCGACGCGCTGTTTAAGCAAAACGCCGACATGCCTTGTCCGGCTTTTGCCGCAATATTTGGCATAACGCGCGCTAAAGGCACCTCTTCGCCTATAATACTTTCAATCCAAGACACTCTTTTGCCTGCTGCAATCGAAATTAGAAGAGGTCTGCGCCGACATAACGCCGGTACTAAAGGTGCCAGCACTCCTGATAACATCTGAGGTTTGACTGCCAAAACCACTGTGTCAGACTGCTCAACAATATCTTCGGCAGATGAAGCAATAGCAATTTTGCTGCCTTCCAAAAGCTTTAGCTTTGTCGTATCCTTATCATATACCAATATATCTTCGGCACAAAATTCGCTTGATGCCAGTCCGCTAATGATAGCACCGCCCATATTGCCGGCACCGATAAATCCGACTTTCATTATTATAACCCCGCCTTTCCGGGTTTTAAATATAATAATACCTTTGTTTATTTTACCCGCATTAGCTGTTTATGTCAATAACGGGATCGGATTTATCCCTCTTTAGCATAAAGGGTAAGTGACACGAAAAGCCGTGTCACTTACCCTTTATGCCATTTCAGTGATCTTGATATTAAAATAATTTGGTAATAAGGCCACCTATTCTGTCTGTTGCTTTTTCAATTGCTTGCTGGCGCTCTTTTTCTGTTGTACCAGTGCCATCAACTAATAATTCTTCAAAAGTTTCAATCCCAATAAATTTCATAATGTCGCGCACATAATTAAGACCTTTATTTAGTGCCGGTCTTATAATCCATGGAATATTACCACCGGAGGATTGGACATATATAAACACTCTATGCTTGTTACCTAACATTCCGTGAGGTTTGTTATCGACAAATTCAATTGTTTTTCCAGACTGAATTACACAATCAATATATTCCTTTAACGAGGCAGGAAAAGACAAGCTCCACATAGGGGCTGCCAAAACATAAATATCCGCATCTCTAAATTGATCACACAGCCTAATTATTGTGTCAACTTCATTTTGTTCTTCTACACTCAACTTACCTTTGGCTTCAGCATTAACAATGGCACTTCTGCTTTCGAAATAACATCCCTTTAATTGTGGGATATGCTCTTTGTATAAATCTAATTCTTCAAGCTGGACTTCTGAATATTTTTGAATAATCGCGTTGACCACTCTTCTGCCAACTGTTTTGCAAGACGACTGTGCTTCGTCTTTAGAATTTACAGTAATATAAAGTAATTTTTTCATTAATAATCCCTCCGTAATAATCCCTCCGTTAAATATTTATCAATACTATTTCCATAAGCAGCGCAAATATATCAAGATTCCACATTATTTACTTTTTTGGTGCCTTCTCGTTTGAGTTTCCCCATTTTTCAA
>DHNF01000145.1:20001-20202 GCA_002409375.1 Ruminococcaceae bacterium UBA5423 | reverse complement strand
AGAATACAAAAAAGGCGAATATATTTTTTTGGCCGGTCAATCAAAACCGGCTGTCGGCATTGTGCTCAACGGCAACGCTCAGGTAATTAAAGAGAATTTTATGGGGGATTTAGCAATCATCGGGTCATTGCAAACAGGAGATTTTTTTGGCGAGACTTTTGCCTGTACCGGCAAAAAAGTTTCGCCTGTTTCAGTTGTTGC
>DHNF01000145.1:18750-19763 GCA_002409375.1 Ruminococcaceae bacterium UBA5423 | reverse complement strand
GTTTCGCCTGTTTCAGTTGTTGCGCTCGACTGCTGTAAAGTACTATTCCTTGACATCGGTCGAATGACACATACATGCAAAAACTCTTGCCCGTTCCACCACCAGCTCATTTCAAATTTACTGAGCATAGTTGCGCAAAAGAACATTATTTTAAATCAAAAGATTTCATACCTCACCCACAAAACAATTAGGGGACGCTTGACAGCATATTTTTATGACTGCATCGAAAGCGAAAATTCACGCCGATTTGCAATTCCGTTTAACCGCAGGGAGCTTGCTGATTATCTTTGCGTTGATCGCAGTGCGATGTGCCGTGAGCTTTCCAACATGAAAAAGGAAGGTATCTTAAATTTAAAGGGCAGGATAGTTGAATGGCTCGCTGAATAAACTATCGCGTTATCGCTGAATAAGCACTGCGCGCACGGGCGAGCCTTCACAATCGGCAATTTTTAATGGTGCAGCAAATAAAAAATAGCTGCCAGGTAATACACAAGACAAGTCAAGCCCCTCTAAAATCACCATACCCGCTCCAAGCATCTGCCTATGAACAGCGCCGCTGCATTCCGCGGGTGCTACTGACTGAGCTTCTACTCCAACAAGCTTAATGCCGGATTCCGACAGCACAAACGCGGCACTTGGACTTATCTCCATATCTCCTTTAAACAGTACTCGAGGGTGCAACCCAACCATCTTTTCAGCCCCTGCCCCTAAAAGTACACCTTCAAACTCAACCACGCTGCATTCACCGATACAGGTTCCAAGCTCTACCGAGGCTATATCCATACTGTCCGGCACAAAATGTAAAGGTGCATCCATATGCGTCGCATTATGTGCACATATGTAAAGCGCCGAAGTGTTTGCAGCGTCCCCAAGCTCAATACGCGACAATGGTTTTATTTCGGGTGCCGGGTCTCCCGGATACACAGGCGCACCCGTTAATTCCCGGGAAATATCAATAATCTTCACATGAACACTCCCTTATACTAATACTCGTATTGTAAAGTTAAATGAAA
>DHNF01000145.1:17388-18597 GCA_002409375.1 Ruminococcaceae bacterium UBA5423 | reverse complement strand
AAGTTAAATGAAAGTTGAGGACCGTCTAATGAGATAAGAGCATAAATAATATTTATGCCAAGCAAAATGAAAAATCCAAGGATGCCAACAACAATATTCATTATTGCCAATACTATCAATATTTTTTTCAAGATGCCACCCTTTTTCACCCTGTTCTAATTATATAGTAGAAAAGCTACGAATTCAATAAATCTTACGGCATCTTAAGATAGCCAATGACTGTAAAATGCCACAGACTTATAGTATAATTAAGTCAATAAATTTTAGAGGTTTTGTCCATGAAAAATACAGTTTTATTAGTTGAAGATGACGATTTTATAAGAGATAGCATGAGTAGACTTTTGCAGCAGGAGGGTTATGATATGGTTGCATGTTCTTGTTTAGAAGATGCAAGGTCTACACTTCGGAAAAGTATTCCTGATCTTATCATTTTAGATGTTTTGTTACCGGATGGATCAGGGTTTGATCTTTGCCGTGAAATAAGAGAAAGCTATAAAATACCTGTTTTGTTTTTAACATGCTGTGATGAAGATGAGGATACCGTAAAGGGATTTGATTGCGGTGGTGATGACTATGTTCACAAGCCGTTCCGAGCGAAGGTTTTATTAGCCCGTTTGAAATCTTTATTGCGGCGAAGTCAAATGGAACAAGGGAGCATTTTGTGTATAGATGTTTTTAGATTTGATAACGACAAACGCGTTTGTACTCTGGACGGAATAATGGTTGCACTTACTCCTATTGAATATCGCCTATTGTTTGAACTTGCAAAATCCGCAAATCATGTCGTTACCAGAGAGGCTTTACTACATGCCATATGGGAACTTGGGTGTGATTATTTGGATGTAAATACTTTGTCTGTACATATCAGTCGTTTGAGAAGTAAATTGGGGCAACACAGTAAAAAGCTCATCACTGTGCGTGGGGAAGGCTATGTTTTAAGGTGTCGAAATGAATAATGGGATGATTGTTTTTCTTTGTTGTGTGGTAGGAGTTATAGGTTTATTTGTGGGGCGATTCATCGAAAAGCGGCAAAATGCTTGTCAAATGCAAAAACTGAGTTTAATGCTGGACACCATTATGCGAGGAAATTATAAACCGGATTTGTCCTCGTTTAAAGAGGGAGAAATCAGCTTGTTGACTAATCAACTCGAGCTCGTTGTAAAACGAACTGAATATATGGTGACTCAATTAAACCGTGAAAAACGTGCC
>DHNF01000145.1:11196-17234 GCA_002409375.1 Ruminococcaceae bacterium UBA5423 | reverse complement strand
TTTTTGAAAGATACCATTGCAGATATTTCTCACCAACTCAAAACGCCATTAACGGGGCTTCTTACCTATTTGGATTTAATGGAAGGGTCAGAAACAGATGCTACTAAAAAAATGCAATTTACAAAATGTATCTATTTAACAGAACGGATGAACGAGCTAATAAGAACTCTTTTAGAACTGGCAAAACTCGATTCAGATTCGGTTGTGCTGAATATAGAAAATCATCCGTGCAATGAATTAATTGCATCTGCAATTCACACTGCTCAAAACGCCAGATTACATATACATGTTAACTTTTGGGTTGAAGTGGATGACAAGCTTTTGATTCGATGCGATCAAAAATGGTTTCATCAAGCCTTTGTAAATATTCTCGTGAATGCCATGGATTACTCACCCGAAGACGCAACCATCCACATATCAGTAAGGCAAGGCGACGGTGTTACAATAATAAAAGTAACCGACCACGGGGGTGGTATGGACAAAGTGGATTTAGAGAATATTTTTAAACGGTTTCATCGTGCTAAAAATTCTAAAAAAGATGGTTTTGGTATTGGGTTATCCATGGCAGAGAGCATTATAAAACTTCATAAAGGGAATATCCGTGCTATCAACGAGGGTGATGGATTGTCTATGATACTATCCTTACCTTTCTTAAACTGTGCAGAAAGCTGTTAACCTTACGATTTCTTAAGTTGAAGGATTACATATTTAAAGTTAAGCTAAAATTAGCAGTATATCGCTGCACATAGAACGGAGGGATGATATGAGTATTATATTACAAACAAAAAGTCTTTCTAAGATTTACGGGAAAGGCGATAACGAAGTTAGAGCTTTAAATAAATGTGATTTGACTTTTAGCGAGGGTAGCTTTACATCAATTGTAGGTCGTTCCGGCTCCGGAAAATCTACACTTATGCATTTGCTTGGTGGATTAGATACCCCAACAACAGGCAGTGTATATATCGAAAATCGAAATATTTATGATATGTCAGATAGTGAACGTACTATTTTTCGCCGTAGACGAGTTGGCTTTGTGTTTCAATTTTATAACCTGATGCCGGAACTTACGGCTTATCAAAACATTCTTTTGCCAATTCAGCTTGATAATCGGAATGTTGATAAGGATTATATTGATGAAATTATTTCTATGTTAGGCTTAAGAGAACGTCTTTCCCATTATGTTGGTGAATTGTCGGGAGGTCAACAACAGCGGATAGCGATTGCTCGTGCTTTGGCTGCCAAACCAGCTGTTATTTTAGCAGATGAACCCACCGGAAATCTGGATGGAAAATCCGGCGCCGAAGTCCTTGAGTTGCTGCATTTGTCAAGAAAGCGTTTTAATCAAACACTGATTATGGTTACACATGACCGTCAAATAGCTGAAGGTTCAGATCGGATCATCTCTCTGGAGGATGGATGTGTTTCCTGCGATTCGGAGGTGAATTCGCTGTGAAACAGATATGGAAATTAGCTTGGTCGGGTCTGAAAAGCCGCAAGCGTTCGTCCTTATTATTGTTAGCAACGATAATTTTATCAGTTGTATTTTTAGTGCTGATTGGGCTAATCGGCAGTAGTGCAATTTTCACGATGGATAAACAAAATAAAGATTTATATGGCGAGCAAAAGGTAGTTGCTTGGAATGTTTTCGAGAACCAGATATCGCAAATCAAGCAACAACCTATCTGGAATGAAATAGGGACTATATCTGTTAATGGATGCGTTACATCAACATCAGACACTCTGCTTGGCATCGGTACAATGGATAAGCACGCAATAAAGCTTGGACACATTCGGTTGGTGGAGGGAAAATTACCACAGGAGCCTAATGAGATTGTGCTTGAAAAAAGCGTTTACAAGCATATCGGCAATGAAAAATATCATGTTGGTGATAGAATAACATTAAATGTTGTTTCAATGGGAAAAGAAGAAAGGCAACAGCGAGTTTATAGAGTTGTGGGATTCATTGATAATTATACTGCGGTTTGGAAAAGTGCTTATACCTATAACAGCATTGAGGATTCATCCTCTCCTTTACCCATATCATTTATCCTATCCGAGCAAGGTGCAAAAGATTTGTCAGATACTGAGATAAGCGTTGTTTTGTTGCTAAATAGTAACTCAAGTAATTATTCTTCTTTGAATGACGGTATCCCAAAGAAAGTCAGCTATAGTTTTAATTATTCCACCTATCCGAATATCTGCTTTCATGGCGGTTTGGGGGAGGAAACGCTCGGGATTATTGGAATAAGCACTCTAATTGGCGGCATAATTATGATATGCATGATAGTCATTTTACTCAACGGATTTCAAATGTCTGTGGATAAGCGCAAACGACAGTTTGCACTACTACGTAGTATTGGCGGAACAAAAAAGCAAGCGTATTCCTATATATTTTGTGAAGCGATAATCCTCATATGCTTTGGTGTTCCGATAGGAGTTGGAATTGGTGTTCTTTCATCTTTTGGTGTAGTAAAACTATTTTCTGCTCTAAATAATATTTTTCTCTTGTATCATTTTAACGGATGGGTGCTCGTTTTTGCGATTTTTATCTGTGTTCTATGTGTATTTATATCGGTTTTGATACCTGCTATACATGCATCCAAAAGCGCACCGATTGTTGGAACACGCACAGTATATTTTAGAAACAAAAGAACAACTAAGAAATTATGCAAAACCAGTGTTATACTTAGCCCATTTACTCTTATGACCATTTCTTTAAAGAAGTCAAAAATCAAAGCCGCCTTAACCACTATTATCTTTACTTTGGCAATTGTTGTATTTAACGTTATGATACTATCCGATATTACTGCTAATCAACTTATCAGCAACAGAGAAACTCCGGGCGCTACATTAATTTCCTCAAACACATCTATAACTAAGCAACAAGAAATTTTGTGGGAGCACAACCCCAAAATAGAAACTATTCCAATCAGCGCTTTTTCGAATTTTCGTAATTCTCCAAATATTTCTTATCAAAATGCTACCGCTGTTCCGATGTTCTACTGTAGGGTACCTTTTTCACATTACGATTCCTATTTAAACGGGTATTTCCATTATGATTATAAAATGTTGGGTATTCAGCATTGGAAATCATGGGGACAATTTAGCTATAATTTTGAAAAACAGTTAGCATTTAATTACACCAACACAGAATATTTGATTGAACCTAATATTACCATTTATGATAATAAGCTACTTAATAAATTTTCACTCTATGTAACGGACGGTAGGATTGATGTGGATGCAATTAATCTTGGTGAGGAAATAATTTTATGCATGCCGGATTATGCTCTAACAATTAAAGAAGAGGACAATGGTCTACAGGCAAGAACACAATTAGTTGAGAAAAACAATGTAATCCCACCAAATTCTCAATTACACACAAATAGAAATTGGAGAGCAGGAGATTCCTTAACTTTTACTTGGGTAGAGATGTCAGGAGATGGGGAATTCAAGACGCTTCAAAAAACAGTAAAAATAGGTGCAATCGTCTATGATGCTCCACCAGTCGAATGTGCAAGTCGAAATGTTTTCGGTATAGCGGTTGGCGAACAGACACTCTCGAATTTACAATTACCATACGAGATCTCCAATTTACAGTTATATTTTAATGAGGAAGCCGATATTTCATCAACTGAAGCAGAAATAAAACAAAAAGCATCTCAAGCCTATTCATTCGTAGCCGTTTCAACTCAAACTGAGGAAGCATTGGCACAGCAACAACAACGCCGTACTACTTTAGCCATTACCGGTATGCTGACAATATGTCTGTTGGCACTTGGATTTTTAGGGCTAATGAATACTGTCTCCAATCGTATTTATAATCGTATGCATGAAATTGGATTACTCCGTTGTATTGGTATGACAAAGGGTCAAATCTATCGTATGTTTATCTATGAGGCAGTAGTATACGGTGTATTGGCTTCTCTACTTGGGGTTGCTGTTTGTGCTTTGATTTTACCAAATATACAAAGCAATTGGCTCCAAACAAATGCACCATTTTATTTGGTTATGAGTTGCTTAATATGTATTGTTCTCTCGATCATAACAGTTTTTATTCCGGCAAAAGAAGTATTAAGGCACAACCCTACCGAGACCGTCCGTATGAATATATAAGGGGTGATTTGTATGGCTAAAAACAAGAAAATAGTTATAATCTTCTGTGTATCTTTATTTGTACTTGTCGTCGGTATTTTCTTATCTATCTTAATCTATAATCTCCGTCATCCGCTAACTCTCACATACAATTTTGATACGGCAAGTGTTGTTCGTATTGAGATATTTGATGGTACAAAAGGAAGACGTTATACTATTACTGATGTGACTGATGTTGCGCATATTACTACAGATATAGCAAGCAAAACTTATAAACGTGACAACAACGTTAAAGGGCATGCGGGATTTGTCTATTCTACCGGTTTTTATGACAAGGCCGGAAATCTTGTGTGGTCAGGAACCATAAACGGTTCGCAAACACTGGTAGATTATCATTATGTGTACCGTCCGAATGCGCCACTTGACTTCCCCTATATTCAACAACTCGTTGAAGAGGAGCGTTATGATGCAATGAGGCAATCTTAAAAGGGAGCGTGCGATATGATTAAAAACCTTAAAAATCGCGATGAGGGTATCGTGCCCTACAAATGTTATTCCATATTGCCGGTCAACGCCATAATCACTGAAAGTGCCGCAATAGGGGCTGTTTCACAGCGCAATACACGCGGGCCCAATGTTGCTGTTTTTGCTCCCATCGATTTAAGCTGGTCAATTTCGGACGGCTCAAAACCACCCTCCGGACCTATCACAACGGCAAGCTTTTTAATGTCCCGCTCAATAAGACTAACAATTGGCTGACCGCCACCTTCATAAAACACTATAACCGGCAACCTCTGCGTACTCATTTGTTCAAGCGCCAGTTTAAAGCTTATCGGCTGTGTTATGCGTGGCAATATGCCCCTTCCGCTCTGCCCCGCCGCCTCATCTGCAATTTTTTGCCAGCGGCGGCGCTTTTTTTCTGCCTTTTCACTGCTGTCAAAGCGAACTATACTTCGCGCAGTTTCAACAGGCACTATTGCAGCCACACCCAGTTCCACCGACTTTTGAATAATCAGATCCATCTTGTCGCCCTTTGGTAGGCCCTGATACAAGGTTACAGCCGTTGACGGCTCGCTTGCTGTCGGTGTACGGTATAACACCTTTACAGAAATCTCGTCGCCGTCCAAAGCAGTCAGTTCGCAATTATAGTCATTGCCCATTCCATCACAAAGTGTAAGGTTGTCGCCGACATGCATCCTCAACGAGCGCCGTATGTGAACCACATCCTGTCCGGTAATAACGGCAGTATCGCCACAGATATTGTCAATAAAAAAACGCGGCACGGCATTGCCCCCTTTTAACATAATACAATCCAAAAATTGCAATCAGAACATTATACTAATGCAGGCAAAACAATTAAGTACCGTAAACTAAAGCCAGCCACCCGCCGCTTTGGCGTCGCTCTATTAACTTAAAGCCATTATTACAAAGCGCAGTTTTAACTTTCGATTCTCGCGGTTCAATTATTCCGGATACAATAAACACGCCGTCTTGTTTTAAAAACGGCCTGATTTTTTCTGACAGCATTATTATTGCATCAGCCACAATATTAGCAACGACAATGTCAAACGATCCATCAACACTGTCCACAAGATCACCGTGTTTCACCGTATACTCAGGAGGACAAAACCCATTTATGCGCCCGTTTTCAATCGCTGTTTTCACTGCAAGACTGTCAATATCTACGCCCAAAGAGCTACTAACACCAAAAAGCAACGCAGCAATTGACAAAATACCGCTTCCGCACCCGACATCGAGTATTTTTTCTCCTCCCTTGATATACGATTCCATGGTTTCAAGCATTAGCCGTGTCGTATCGTGCCCTCCTGTACCAAATGCCATACCGGGGTCTATACAAAGCACAGAACGCTCACCTTTTTGCGGCTTTTCTTCCCATGTTGGGCAAATAGTCAATTTTTCACCTACATCAAAAGGTTTAAAAT
>DHNF01000145.1:0-11023 GCA_002409375.1 Ruminococcaceae bacterium UBA5423 | reverse complement strand
AAATACTGTTTCCAATTGTTTGCCCAATCCTGTTCATGCACATTTTTAATACCAATGTCATGTTCTATTCCTGCAGTGCTAAGCCGTTCGCGCAAAAATGCCGTTGCTTCGTCCAGGCTTTCGTCAGGGCTGATATATACATGTATAATTGCATGCGTTCTATCGCGCATTAACAGCTGTTCGTCAATCAAATCAATGTTAGCTATTTCCCGCGCGCCCTGCTCAAGGTCGCTGTAATCCTCGATATATATCCCATAAGGCACAGCCATATTTGCAATTGCGGCAGCATGCTCGGACTGTTCAGTGGGCACCGCCACACATAACTCTATCCACTCCACAAACAATTCCTCGCTTTATGCTAAAAAATTTTCAATCGCACGTATATCAAGCCCTGACTGAGTGTCCAAAAAGAGTTTAAGGCTTTGTGCCATTATTCGGCACCCTCCATCAACGTCACTTTCAATATTTAGCGGCATTACCGGATCGTGCACGCTAAGGCGCAGCAGCAGCCAGCCGTCTCCTTGTCCCTTGCCAAATGAAATACGCACACCCTCACGGTTATCATCTGCAAGTGACCAACCGTTTTTTTGCGCATATTTTTCGAGAGACACTAAAATACGGTTTCCGCACGCGGCAAAATCTTTTTCATAAATATTAAAACGCAGCTCAATGCTTTCAACCGGCTCTTTCAGCTTGTCTATTAGGGTGTCAAGTGTATTACCTTGCGCACGCAAACAGGCAGCCTTTATAATAATTTTTGTGATGAGATATGCACCGTCATCTAAAAAGTAATTTTCTCTAAATGCGGCGTGACCGGACGTTTCAATCGCCAGCGGGCAGTTTATGCCTAAACCGTTAAGGCGCACCGCTTCGTTAATAACATTTTTGTATCCCCGTTTAAAACGGTGATGAACGCCTTTAAGCTCTTGTTCAATAAATGATTTTAGCCCGCTCGATGTAATCGAATCAGTGACAATTGTGCCGCCGTCATTGTCCTCAAGTGCTATGACCGACGCTAAAGCAACCAGCCTGTTACGGTTTATTTCACGACCTGCCGAATCGACACAGCCCGCCCTGTCTACATCAGTATCAAAAATCACACCTAAATCGGCGCCTGCCTTTTTTGTTGCGGCGCATACCGACTCCATTGCCTGCTTATCTTCGGGGTTTGGAATGTGGTTTGGAAACCGTCCGTCCGGGTTCAAAAACTGGCTGCCATCTATTTTTGCTCCAAGCGGTGCCAGCACATCATTGGCATAAAAACCTCCAACACCGTTACCCGCATCCACAACAATATGAAAACCCTCAAGCGGTCGTTGATAGTTGCCAGCGTTCACGCCTTTACATATCATATCCCGCAGTCTTTGCGAATACTTCTTCATATAGTCAAGCGTTGTAAGTGCGCCCGGCATTGAGGTGTTTATTTCACTATTCTTATCATCAGACGCATATTTCAATATCTCGTCTATATCGCTGCTTTCAAGCCCGCCTGCACGGGTAAAAAATTTTAGTCCGTTGCGATAATATGGATGATGGCTTGCGGTAATTTGAATTGCACCATCACAGTTTAAATCAATAGTGGTCATAAACATTGCCGGCGTTGATGCAAGGCCGCAATCTATTACATTGATTCCCGCCCCGGTCAGTGAGGATATAACAGCATCGCGTATACGCGGTCCGGACAACCTGCTGTCGCGCCCTACCGAAACAGTTAGATTTTCATTGGTCTTTGCTGTGCGTTTTGAAAGAAACTTGGCAAACCCGACAGCGATATTGATAACGACATCGTCAGTCAGGTCGATAGGACGATTCTCCACCTCTATTGCAACACCTCTTATATCGGTCCCGCTTTTTAAATGATTTAAGTCCATTCTCACTTATAACCACTTCCCTTTTTATATCTATAAATTATCTCACAAAAATAAGGTTTGTGAGGAACTCCGCCAGAATTTGCAGTGCGGGATGACCTAAATCCCGCCGATGTTGAAATTACCTAACACTGAAATAATACAATGTATTAACATATATTATCATGCTGATTTTGATGCAAATTAATCCTGAAAACGGTGCAATAAGGGCATATTACCCTGCCTAAAAGATGTTTTTTACCACAAAAAAAAGTTGATTTTATTTGGAAAATAACAATATAACGGACATACTATATCGTAACAATTGAAATTAGTGAGGATGTAGCTATGCACGAAATTATCCGCGTAGACGATGTTTTTAAAATTTATCATCCCGGTGTCAATGAAGTACGGGCGCTTGACGGTGTATCTCTAACAATCAACAGGGGTGAATTTGTTGCAATAGTGGGACATTCGGGTTCTGGCAAATCAACGCTAATGAATATTCTTGGCTGCCTTGACACCCCAACCTCAGGTGAATACCGTCTAAACGGAAAACACGTGGCGTTGATGACGGATAAACAACTGTCATTTGTCCGCAATCGTTATATTGGTTTTGTGTTTCAGGGGTTTAACTTGATATCAGGCCTTAACGCACTCGAAAATGTAGAGCTGCCCCTAATTTATCGGGGCATAAAACGAAACCAGCGCAGAAAGCTTGCAGTAGAAAGCCTTAAACGCGTTGGGCTTGGCAATCGCATTAATCATAGACCGTCTGAAATGTCGGGCGGACAACAGCAGCGCGTAGCAATAGCGCGGGCTATTGCCTCACGACCTCCGTTAATTCTTGCAGACGAGCCTACCGGAAATCTGGATACTGCATCAGGACAAGAGGTAATCAATATTTTGCTCCAGCTAAATTCCGAAGGGCACACGGTTATCCTTATTACACATGACCGAGAAATTGCAGCCCATGCACACCGTACAATTCATATTATAGACGGGCGTGTGGTATCTGATGATGCTCGTGGTGCTGCTGTATCATGAGTCGTTATCCTCACCACCGTACACCTGATCGCAAATATAATCATATAACTCATGTGCAGTATCGTAAATCTCTTTAACTCTGTCTTCCGAAAGGCTCAAATCAATATCTGACGGATAGCGCGTCTCAATATAAAGACGGTTAAGCTGGGCAGTTTGATCCAACCATTTTGAAAATTCCGGATCATGTCGTGCGGCCTGTCTGCACAGCCATGTCAAGTTGTGCCCGTCAACCAACACTCCTGAGCGATCAATAATATATGCTTTAAACGCTTTTTCCATACACTGCTGGCAATGAAATCCCGCAATTTCGTTGCATTGCTTCCGCTCAATAAGCAGCCTTGCAGCAAGTAAGTCTCGCGCTGCAATCTCCAGCCAATCAAAAAAATTGCGGCTGTCAGCTCCATGTTTAGTCCGCCGCATAAAGCACTCTCCCCGATCTGCTGATACTTGATGCAAAGCTTAGACGGTTATTGACAAGCTTATCCCATCGCTCTTTTGTATAAACAAGAACATCAAACGGCAGCTCTGATTCAACCTCGATATAAAGGCGGCGCTCAATTTGCTGTGCGTCGCCTTTTTCTATAACAGCACAAAGCTTTACAGACGACAACACACCGCTGGGCTTGTGCTTTTCATTGAATAATATTAACTGCACCGGATTACAAATGCGGACAATATCATTGCAAAGACGGGAAAGTAACTCTTGCTGATTCATACTCTAATCCTCCCTGATATTGTTGATTGCGTATTATACAAATTTACGGGCGAACACAAAGTTTGCCGCCACTATTGCCACTATTGATCAATCGGCTAACTGTTTATTACTCGCAATGGCGGTCCGTCCAAGTTTAATATTAACGGGTCAAAAATTTCCACCTGTTTTGCAGAGTGGGTGACAAACACCAAAAGCTTGCCTGCATAAGCTTTAAGAATTTGGTGGGATATCGACAAAATAAGTTTTTCGTCCAAACCGACAAAAGGCTCGTCCAAAATTAGAATGTCCGCATCGGCGGCAAGAGCACGGGCGATTGCAACACGCCTTTTCATTCCACCGCTTAACTCCCGAGGCTTTTTCAATTCCTCACCGTCCAGTCCGACCCTTTCAAGCCACTTTGCGGCAATTTGGCGTGGGTGCGTCCCCCTATTCACAACAGCGACATTTTCAAGTGCCGTGTGCCAATCAAGCAGCCTGTTCTCTTGAAAAACAAATGCTGTCTTCAATTTGTCAATACCTGTGATTTTCCCCTGCTGTGGGTACTCCAAACCGGCAATGAGTCTTAGCAGTGTCGTTTTGCCACACCCTGACGGGCCGGATAAACAAACTGCACCTTGTTCAGGTAGTTTAAGGCAAAAATTGTCTAAAATTTTAATATCAGAATTATATGAAAAATCTACATTCACAAACTCAATTGGCAAATTAATTACCCCCGGATGCGTTAAATCGCTGACCGAATCGCTTAGCAACAGCAACAATCAGTCTTTCGAGCATCATGCTTAAGACAATCACCGTAATTGTCCATGCAAAAACCTCCGGCGTTTCAAGGTATATTTTTGCATCCTGAAGTCGTTTGCCAACAGACAATGCCGGACGGCAGATAACCTCGGCAGCTATACCGGATTTCCACGCAAGCCCCATACCTGTTGTGCATGCCGCCATAAAATACGGCATAACCGATGGTATGCGAACATGTATTAATGTTTTTAACCGTGACAGGCGAAATACCCGTGCCATTTCAAGCAGCTTGATATCAGTATGATAAATCCCTTTTTCAACATTGCCCCATGTAAGCGGCACTACCATTAAAAAAGAGATGAATGCAGGAAGGTATCCCGTCTTTATCCAAACTAATGCCAGTATAATGAAAGACGCTACCGGTGTGGCTCGTACTATGCGCAATACAGGTGACACCAGCAAATCCGCCACACGAAAACGGGTTGTCAGCACAGCGGCTGCGCTGCCTGCTGCAATGCCCAACACAAACCCCAAGGCAATTCTTAATAAAGACATACCCGTTGAGCGCCAAAACACCTCGGTTGTAACAAGCATCGCAAATGTGTTTAAAACCACCAAAGGCGCAGGAACAAGAAGTTCCTGCGCCACTACCATGCTAAGTACCTGCCATATGGCCAGCCAGAAAAACACTGGAGCCAAAATAGACAACAGCCCCCTGATTTTACTGTTTGATATTGAAATAGAAATCGACATCAGGCAGCGCTCCTCCGACGGATTGGGGATTCGCAGCATAAAGCACATCAAAATATCCCTTAATTTTCTCCATCATATCATTTGAGTCAATGTAGGTCAAGCTGCAACCAGGTATAGCTTGCTTTGCAACCGCTGCTTTGGGTATTATCTCAAACTTTTCACAAAGCTCTGCCGTTGTATCGATATCCGACGAAGCTTTTTCAATAGACTGCTTATATTCACTAAGAAAATCCTTGACCGCTTGTGAGTGTTCATCAACAAATTCCTTGCGTGCAGCCACACAACCCATCAAAAGCTCGCTGTTGCCGCCCGACACTTTTTCCCACTCATCATTCATATCAAGTGCAACCCGCAACTTAGAATTTTTGGATTTCACTGTTGTTACAACCGGTTCTGGCACAAGGGCAATCTTTGCACTTTCGGTTGCAAGCAACGCTGCCAGCTCATCATTTTCTGATTTAAATACTATTTCTACATCTTTATCCGGATCCAAACCGTTTTCGCTTAAAATATATCTTAGCACAAAATCGGGGTTTGCCCCTTTACCGGTTGTGTATATTGTTTTGCCCTTAAGATCGGCAACACTATTAATTGAATTGCCGTTTTCCATAATATAAAGTACGCCCTTTGTATTAACTGCTAACATCTGCACTTTGCCGCTGGTTTTGTTATATAAAGAGGCGGCAAGGTTGGTGGGGGCTGCCACGATATCAGCTTCGCCGTTGGTTATTTTTGCAACAATTGCTTCAGGCGAAGAAACTGAAATAATATTATATTTGTTGTGTGTCTGTCCTTTTTCGTTTGACTCCATAAGATTTACCATTCCAACGCCGGTCGGTCCTTTGATTGCAACAACATTAATTGTCGGGTTTTCAGTCGGTGCAGACGACGACTCCTCGTCATTATCAAAGCAGCCAACCAATGCAACAAACATTAATGTTGCTGCAATTAGTGATACTACCAATTTGAATTTTTTCATGTTTTATACCCCAATTCTTATTATCTCTTTTGCTTGCCGTTTCAAGCTTGTTGGCGTAATGCCCTCATCGCGCCAACAAATTCATGTGTATAAATTTTATTATACCACCACGGTACAGTTTATTCTATTGATAAAGTTTAAAAAAACATAGACACAAAATAGCTTTTTTTCGTATTAAATTTCTTTTTTCTTTTGCGTGAAAGTGCAATCAACCCTGCAGGTGCAATGGCAGTGGTGGCATTTGATGTAGATGTAGCTGTTGACGAGCCATTTGTTGTTTTTAATGGGTCTTCAATCGCCACATATTTTCTCGCCTTAAAATAATCCACAATGCCATCGGCCATCGCTTGGGTAAGTGCCTCACGGTAACTTGAAGAAATAAGAAGCTCTATATCCATTGTATTTGACATAAACCCACATTCAATTAATATTGAGGGACAGTCATGCAATCGCATTACCTCAAAATTATTCCACCGAGCACCTCGACCACTTTTTCTTGTAAAGCTTTTATAGGTGGTCTCTGCCCGCGCCGCAACAGCTTTGGCATATGGCTGGGAATACTCATTGAAATAAAACACCGTATATCCATGTGCACTACCATTGAGTGAGCCGTCCATATGTATACTGATAAATAAATCTGCCTTGCCTTCGCGTGCAGGTATGGTACGAGCGTATAAACTTGGGGGACTGAGATTATTATCAGGATTAAAGTCGGTTGTTCTCGTCATAATAACCGTTGCGCCAAGCGCCGTCAGTTTGTCACGAAGTTGCAGTCCGTATTTTAGCACCTCGGCTTTTTCACTGGTATTGCCGCCGGCCGTGCCAACCCTATTACCTCCGTGCCCCGGATCCACTACAATGCGTTTTCCTAAAAGCGGCTTGTTTGACGGCCCCATTGCCGTGTTATGATGAAACTTAAATTCGATAGTATCATCTTTCCATACGGCAGAATATCCATAAAAGGCCCCAGTATGGCGCAAATGCAGCCGCAGCGTGTGTGAGTGTTTCCCCTTAAACCATTCCGCCGACTTGAACAACGGACTGTTTGATACATCGGGCAAACCGGACACAGATGTGGTATATGAAAAAGTGATGTCGATATATGTCGCGGTAAAAGAAGTGATATTATAATTTTGTGTCGACTCGTTGCCGTATTTCTGCGGCAGCAACTTTAAGTTGAAAGGAGCTTTCCATCCGGAGTCAAACGAAACAGTGGTGCAGGCAGTATCTATCTTAACATCGTCCAATGATAAGGAGTTTGCGTTAAGCGTGCCAACATCCTTATAAGTTGATACATTTGACTTGTAAACTCTGCGGCCGCATCCCAATAGATAATAATGGTTTTTAGAAGCATACACTTCTTTAACAATAACATCTATTGTACCCTTTGGTAGGTAAGCGTTATTGGGTCGGGACCAGTCGTCCGTTGTTGTCCCAGAAAAAGTTTCGGCATATTCCCTGCTTATGGTTATCAATTTGCCGGTCACAGGCGGTGCAACACCGTTTTCGTCGGGCATCTCAATCGGCGGTATTACAGGCTTTGCTTTAACTGATATTAAGCCTCCGGTCTTACTTTCGCTTAGTGACATATAGCTTCCGTAAATCGTGACTTTTCCAAGGTTCTGCGACTTGCCCTCTATGCCTGCCGGCAGCTTGTAAGTGCCCGCATAATTTACATAATCAGATTCATCATCACCTCCAGCGCCTTCGTCTGACTGAATTGAGGTTTGTTTCATCTGAACAGTTGTGCCCCCCACCTTTGCATAAACATTGGCGCCTTTACGCGCAACAGCCGATATACTGATGGACGAGCCACCTTCAAGTGTTAGGGAAGTTGAGGGTTCTATGCTTTGTATAACAACAACTCGATATGTTATATTATAGGTGATAGTGTCGCCCTTATGTTTAAATGTAAAAGTATTTTTGCCAATCGACAAGGGCAAATCAATCGAGAAAAATCCGTGCGCAGAAAGCTCGACATTTTTTCCATTCATCGTAAGCGAAAAATTTGGGTCGGCACTTCCGCGTATATTTATTTTTGATTCATATGTTGTAATATTATATCTTGTCGGTGTGGTGAATTTAAGTGTCCTGCTGATATACTGCTCATTAAGAGTATCGCCAAAAGCACCGATTAGCGCACTTGTGCTGCCGGTTATGTCCTTAACCAGCGCATCAAAGGATGTAAACACACTTCCCGACCAAGCAGTTGATTTTTTGCAGGAAAGAATCTGCTGTGCCAATTGGTCAGGAGATTTCCACCCCTGTTCACTCCCGCAAACTTTATTAGAGTCATGTTGTATGTACATGGGTATCCCGGTATCAGTGCACAATTTTGTCCACCAATTAAATATGCTGTTAAACGATGCAGTCGTGTGCGCCGTTGATTGTCCGTTTTTGACCATAACAAAATCAAACAGCCCTTGTTCAATCCATGTACGAGTATCGGCAAATCCGTCTGTCAATGATTCGTATATCCCGTTGGTATTTGAACCCAGTTCATTTGACGATTTGTGTGCCCATACGGCGTCTGTGAGTAATCCGATATAATGGTTGATATTATTATTTTTTATTGTATTAACGGCATCGACAACGGCAGCAGTAATGTTGTCCCGCAAAAAATTATCAAACCCGCCGCCAGGCATTGTCATCATATAATTGTCAAAGCTGCCGCATTTGCCGGCGGCATAACCGGGGTTGTCCAAAAGCCACCCATCAAACGAATAGCGGGCAACAGTCTCGCGAACCATATATTGAATAGCGCGAGCCCCTTCGCTCGTGCTCGGGTCATTGCTGCTAACCTTGTATACCATCATATCTAATACGCCATATGTAAAAAAACCTCGTTCTTTGGCACATTTAATGATATAAGCGGGCGCATCAAACTCGCTGCCGTCAGAGTTTTTAATAATCAACGAATCTAAGCCTGTCGACGATATGTAAAGCAACCTGCCGCCAGTAGAAATCGGCACAAGCACAGTGTTAAATCCCCACTCGGCAAGCTTTGAAAATGCAGCATCTATCTGTGTTTTTACAGTTTCGCTGCTGTCATTTTCTTTCAGCAGATAGTCTTTTCCTGCAGTAAGAAAAACACCTTTCATTTGGTCGGGTTTTGCAAATATAATGTCCTGCGGTAAAGGCTGCTCTTCCATCTCACTTTGCTCAGAAACAGAAGACGATACATCCAAAGGCTGTGACGTTTCGGTTTGGCTGTCTGCAACTGCTGCGGACATAAATGAAGTCATTGTTGCCAGCACGCCGTTATTGACTGTCAACAGCGCAGCAACCGCCAGAAAGATAATTGACACGGTCACTATTGACCCCGTCAAAAGTCCGGGGCGTGTCTTTTTTGGGGCAGGTTTATACATTGCAAATTCCCTTTCATACTATTCTCAGTTTAAAAAGCAGACTAAGTTTGGCGAGAATAGTATCAGTTAAACTTCCTGTTTTTTCTTCTTTACTGACGCAATACCGCCAGCAAATTATTAACTTCCCTAATTGCCACATCCATCTTTCGGTCTGCGTCATTCTGGGACGATGGATTAAAATAAGTATAGCTAAAAAACATAACTCCACCGCACGCAGTGTTTTCTCGCACACACAGTAAAGAGCGTTTCATAATGTCGTCATTAGTCGCCCATTCTTGCTTACCGTCACCCGCATAAGTGTCGGTTATAAGCCCTGTTTTATAAAGTGCAAGTCCAATATACAGTCTGACCGAAGAATGTCGGTTCATGGCTGCCCAGCTATTTACTGTGCTTTCAAACGGCTGTGATTTATTTAAAAACCCAAAATATATTTGAGGACAAATATAGTCGACATATCCCTTTTGTTTGATCCACGCGGCAATGTCGGCATATAACTTTGAATAATTATGAGAAAGGTTACTGCCTGGACTGACGCCAAACACGCAGTTTTTTCTTGCATTATGAACCTTACTATAAGTTGATGCTATCAGTTGGCTTACATGGCTGCGTCTCCAGTCGCCAATGCTAATGCCTCCCTCGTAGTCAGACTTTTCAAACGCCGCAGGCGAGGACTCTGGGATAACATTTTCATCGTCAGGGTAAAAATAATCGTCGAACTGAATGCCGTCAACATCATAATTACGCACAATTTCGTCAATGCCATCAAGTATAAGCTTTTGGGCGGCTGAGGAGGCAGGATTATAATAATACTTGCCCCCGGACGCAAAATAATCGCTGCATTTTGCATAGCTTGTGCTGCTTCCGATTCTGTATGGATTGACCCATGCATGAAGCTCCAGCCCTCGGCTGTGAGCCGCCTGCACTGCATAAGTTAGCGGGTCAAACCCCTCTGTGTCAATCAACGTTTTTACCGCAGCAGCACTGTTAAAAATCTTGGATTTATAATAAGCGTCACTGTTTGCGCGCACATGAAAAATCACTGCATTAAGTCCGTATGACTTAGCATTTTCCATAATGCCGTCAATCACAGCCCTTGCGTTGCCGGCCGACTTGTTTTTTAGCATGTTATTCAATTCAATATATGATACCCATACCGTTCGCATCTCTTTACCTGTATCGGGCTTAGGATAAGTCTTTGTTGTTGTAACTGTAGGCGCAGCAGTGCTTGTCGTTGCATACCTTGATGATGTGCTGCCGTTTAAAGATGTTGTAGTGCCGGTAATGGTATCCGTACCCAAATCTGTTTGCTCTGATGTAAAAGTATCACTACTGCTTTGAGTTGTTGTGCCGGTGCTGTCCTGCGTATAATAATGAGATGTGAGTCCATTCGTAGCAGAAACACTGGAGTTTGTGTGTAACAAATTAAAAGCGTGCCTTACCGGCGGTGATATACAGGCCGTCACAGCAAAGCAATACGATAATATATAAATTATTAATAAATAATACCTCTTCATAGATACCTCATCAACACACTGGATTAAGTTTTTTACATTAGGGCATCTCTAAAAACTGAAGC
>DHNF01000166.1 GCA_002409375.1 Ruminococcaceae bacterium UBA5423 | reverse complement strand
CATTGTATGATATCAATATTATATTAGTTGCGTCCGCAACCATTATAATATTGATATCATACAATGTCAATATTTGCTTTCATATTATTATTCTCTTAAAAATGGTTTTTTAAAACATTTGGCGCAGTCGTGTGAATATGTTACAAACGGCTTAAATTCGTTATAAAAAAACAATTATTGTGCTCATAATACGACATAAAAAGAGCCAGCACTTACCATAAAATGGTATATACCGGCTGTATAAATATGCTGGGTATTTATTGGGATGGTGAGGACGTTGAAGCAAAAGGCGTTGGCAGGTGCCGGGGACGGACAGGCACCCGAAACAAGAGTATCCGCTAATATCAATACTGCCGAAACCAGTATTGCTAAACAGCTTTCAAGCATGATTTTAATGGCAGTCATGGGGTTAATCATGTCGCGTGCCGGAGTTTATGGCAGTATGGCGCCGTTTGGAGTCAGTCTTGCAGCTTCTGTACACGGTGCAGGCGCCGCATTGGTATACATAACCACGATAGCCGGTTATCTGCTGCCGGGAGGTGCGGCCGTTTCGCTTAGATATATTGCGGCATTGGCCGCAGTTGTTGGGATAAAGTGGTCGCTCGGTGCAATTAAGCCGGTTGTGCGACATCCGCTGTTTACACCGATCATAACTTTTTTGTCTATCGAATGTACCGGTCTTGCTTTGGCGGCTGTTAATGGGCTTACCGTTTATAATTCGCTTATCATTACAGCAGAGGGTCTGCTTGCAGGCGGAGCATCATACTTTTTTTGCAAAACTTCGGATATATTTTCACGCGGTGAACTCGGAGTGCTTACTGCTCAAGAACAAGCAAGCATTGTTATGACAGGTGCTATTGTGCTGATGGCTTCTGCTGGGATTACAATAAGTGGAATTGCCCCCGGCCGTATAGCTTGTGTAGTTATTATTCTTTTACTTGCACGCAGCGGCAAAGAGCAAGGCGGCAGTATAGCGGGCATTGTACTCGGATTGGCAATGTCTATGACCAATACAAACAACTTATATCTTGCTGCAGCTTTTGCGTTTGGCGGCCTTATTGCAGGTATTTTTGCCCGTTTTGGGCGGTTCGCTTCGGCAGGATCGTTTATTATTGCGAATATAATTATTCTGATGAGTACGGGAAATGACACTACAATAATAATTGGCATGTATGAAGTGCTTGCTGCAAGTGTAATTTTTGTTGCGATGCCTGCATCTGTTGACCGTTTTATTAATAGATTTTTTATGAGCGCTAAAGATTTGCCGGCAGTGGACGGACTTCGGCGGTCAGTTGTAATGCGATTGGACTATGCGTCACGCGCAATGGGCGAGGTTGCACAGACAGTAGATGCAGTGTCACAAAAACTTTCAGGATTAAGCGCGCCTGATTTGGGTTCGGTGTACCGCAGCGTATCCGAGGATATTTGCCGTGTATGTGGACTGCGTATGCAATGCTGGGATGCTTCATTTAATAAAACTATGGAGGCATTTAACAGGCTTACGCCACCACTTAGAGAAAAAGGGTATGTAAAACAGGGAGATGTTCCCGAAACATTTGGCCGTTTTTGCGGGCGGCTGGACGATGTGATTACTAAAATCAATTCAAAGTATCTTGAATATGTTGTGCGCGAGGGTGCATGGCGCCGTCTGTCTGAAATTAGATCCGTAGTTACCGACCAGTTTTCAGGAATGTCAGAGCTGCTTAGTGAACTGTCCCATGATTTTTCAAAAACCGAGCAGGTAGACACAGATGCGTCTGCACGAATTGCCGATGTATGTAAAGAATTCGGTTTTACTGTACAGGATAGCGTCTGTATGATTGGGCGCGGCGGACGTGTCACCGTTGAAATTCTTGCATCTGATATTAATACCAAATTTAATAAAAACAAGTGGGAAGCGGCAATAGCGGATGCCGTTGGACACGAATTTGACCATCCGGTTGTAACTCGGCTGGGCAATTCGGTAAAAATTACAATGGCCGAAAAGCCTATGCTGAGTGTTACTTCGGCAGGAGCACAAATGCATTGCTCCGGTGAACGGCTTTGCGGAGATGCATATGAAACCTTTAGCGACGGAGCCGGAAGGTGGTTTGCTGTGCTTAGCGATGGGATGGGCAGTGGCGGGCGGGCTGCTGTAGACGGCGCAATGGCGACGGGACTTACATCACGCCTGATACAGGCCGGATTCGGTAGGGACAGCGTTTTGCGCATGGTCAACTCTGCTCTTATGGTTAAATCGGGTGACGAAAGCTTGGCCACGCTTGATGTCCTTGAACTGGACTTGTTCAGTGGTAAAATAGAATGCAGAAAAGCTGGTGCTTCGCCAACATTTCTGTGCAGTATGGGCCGGGTTTGGCGCATAGAAAAATCGGCAATGCCAGTTGGAATATTGCGCGATATACGTTTTGAATGCAGTGAAGATACACTAACTGACGGGGACATATTGCTGATGTGCAGCGACGGCACGTTAAGCGGCGGATTTACTTGGATAGAAGATAAGCTGCGTAATTTTGACGCGAAGTCGGAGAGTCTTAAAGCATTTGTCGAGGACATAGCCACATGCGCTCGTAGAATGCAAAAGGAGCATGAGGACGATATTACTGTGTTGGCGATACAAGTTAGACGGCTGCACTAACTATTAATTTCACTATTTTTTATTAGGTGGGGCGGCAAAATGCCGCCTCCCTTTTTTATACCCTAAAGATATAACAAAGGTTGTAACCTGTTTATAATTGTGATATATTTATAAGGATTTACTATAGTTTGAAACCATTTTTAATAATATAATGGGGTGTTTTTGATGGGTCTTATAAAGCGTTTGTTCGGCGATTACAGTAAAAGGGAAATTAAGCGGATTCAGCCAATTTGCAACAAGGTTATAGAGTTGTCAGCTAAATATAGTCAGATGAGCGAACAGGAGCTGAAAAGTCAAACCGCCATACTTAAAGATCGCCTTAATGCCGGTGAAACACTTGACGATATTCTTCCCGACGCATACGCGGTGTGCCGGGAAGCAACCGACCGTGTGCTGGGAACGCCCCACTTTCCGGTGCAAATTCTCGGCGGTATAATCATGCATCAGGGTCGTATCGCCGAAATGAAAACAGGCGAAGGCAAAACCCAGACGGTTATACTGCCCGCATTTCTAAACGCACTGTCAGGCAAGGGTGTACATGTTGTCACTGTCAACGATTACCTTGCACGCCGTGACAGCGAATGGATGGGCAAAGTGTATCGTTATCTGGGGCTGTCAGTCGGCCTTATAGTGCATGATATGGACTCAAACGCCAGGAAAGCCGCCTATGATGCCGATATCACATACGGCACAAATAACGAGTTTGGGTTCGATTATTTGCGCGATAACATGGTTATATACAAAGAACACAAAGTACAGCGTCCGCACAATTTTGGAATAGTTGACGAAGTGGACTCCATATTAATAGACGAGGCACGGACACCATTGATTATTTCGGGGCCGGGCGATAAATCCACCGAAATGTATACGCGCGCTGACCGATTTGCAAAAACCTTAAAGCTTGTTAAAGTGCGTGAACAGGATTCTAAGGAGGAACAAGATAATGTTGACGCTGATTTCATCGTTGACGAAAAAGCAAGAACCGCGACTTTGACACGGTCGGGCGTTGTTAAGGCCGAGCAACATTTTAAAATTGAGAATCTCATGGATTCCGACAACGTATCGCTTCTGCACCACATTAACCAGGCGATTAAAGCACGCGGTGTAATGCAGCGTGACGTTGATTATGTCGTAAAGGACGGAGAAGTCGTAATTGTCGATGAATTCACCGGCCGTCTTATGTTTGGACGCCGCTATAATGAGGGGCTTCATCAGGCAATTGAGGCAAAAGAGGGAGTCAAGGTCGAGCGCGAGAGTAAAACACTTGCCACAATTACTTTTCAGAACTATTTTCGCCTTTATAAAAAACTGTCGGGCATGACAGGTACTGCAATGACCGAGTCGCGCGAATTTGAACAGATTTACAAGCTGGATGTTGTGGAAATTCCAACTAACAAACCAATGATTAGAATTGATCAACCTGATTGTGTATACAAAACCGAACAGGGCAAATTCCGTGCAGTAATTGACCAAATCGAAAAGTGTCACCAAAAGGGGCAACCCGTGCTGGTAGGTACCATTTCAATTGAAAAATCAGAGCTGCTGTCAAAGCTTTTAAAAAGCAGGGGTGTAAAGCACGAGGTGCTTAATGCAAAATTCCATGACAAAGAGGCCGAAATCGTCGCCCAGGCCGGTAAACGCGGCGCAGTTACCATAGCCACGAACATGGCCGGGCGCGGAACCGATATTAAGCTTGGGGGCAATGCGGAGTACCTTGCCAAATCGGAAATGCGGCGCATGGGGTTTTCGGAAGAGCTTATCGCGAGTTCCACTAATTTTAGTGAAACGAATGATGAAGAAATTGTAACCGCCCGCGCCACTTTCAAAGAGCTTGAAAAAAAATATGAAAAGGAAATCAAAGTTGAGCACGATACCGTCTGTGGCTCCGGGGGGCTATTTATCCTTGGTACAGAACGGCATGAATCGCGGCGAATAGATAACCAGCTTCGCGGACGTTCTGGCCGCCAGGGAGATCCGGGTGAATCCCGCTTTTTCTTGTCGCTTGAAGATGATCTTATGCGCCTGTTTGGCGGTGAGCGAATAAATTCACTTATGGATACCCTGGGTATTGACGAAAATACGCCGATTGAAAACAGACTTCTTACCAATTCAATCGAGAGTGCACAGCGCAAGGTAGAAGAACGCAACTTTGCAATACGCCGTGACGTACTCCAATTTGACGATGTTATGAACCGCCAGCGTGAGCTGATATACAGCCAGCGTGACATGGTGTTAAACGGCGAAAACGTGCGTGATTATATTGTCGGCATGATAAAAGAATCTATAGAAGCCAACTGCAGGACATTTTTGTCCGATGATGATTCGCAAGAGAC
>DHNF01000140.1:3871-15030 GCA_002409375.1 Ruminococcaceae bacterium UBA5423 | reverse complement strand
GTTAAAACTGGTGTTCACAAAGAAAGAAAGCCAGAAAATAGAGACTGGTGGTTTATAAGATCTGCTTCTTTATTAAGAAGAGTATATATCGATGGCCCAGTTGGAGTTAAAAGCTTAAGAACATTTTATGGTGGGAAAAAAGATAGAGGAGTTAATCCTGAAAAATTCAGACAAGGTAGTGGAGCTATTGTCAGAGGTGCTCTTCACCAATTAGAAGATGCTGGATTTGTTCAAAAAATTGATGCTGGAAGAATTGTTACTCCTGAAGGTAAATCTTTCTTAGATAAAGCTTCTAATGAATTAATCAAAGATATCCCTGAGCTTGAAAAATACTAAAAATTTTATAATTTATTATTTTAAAAAAATTAATTTAATATTAAATTTTATAATAAGCTAATTATTAGCTAAATTTTATGGAGACTGTTATATGAGCGAACTTGATGAATTGCGTCGTAAACGTATGGCTGAATTACAACAACAAGCAGGTAATCAACAACAAGCTATGCAACAACAAATGCAACAACAACAAATGCAACAAGAAATGGAAAAAGAAAAGAAGCAAATTTTAATGCAGATTTTAACTCCAGAAGCTCGAAGTCGGTTGACCAATCTTAAATTAGCTAAGCCGGATTTAGTTAATCAAATTGAAATTCAATTAATTCAATCTGCTCAATCAGGTAGTTTAAGAGGTAAAGTTACTGATGAACAACTAAAAGTACTACTTAGTCAAATATCTGGACAAAAAAGACAAATTCATATTACTAGAAAATAGATTGTTTTAATATGAAAGCTTGTGTTCTTTATAGTGGAGGGAAAGATAGTTCATTGATGGCTGTCATACTTTCACGTTTGGGTTATGATGTTGATTTAGTAACTGTGAATTTTGGAGTATTTGATTCTTATATTCCTGCTTCTATGTCTGCTAAATCATTAAATTTTAATCATGTTGTTTTTCATATGGATCAAAGTATTTTGGAAGAAGCCGTTAAAATTATCATGAATGATGGATTTCCGAATAATGGTATTAAGTACCTTCATGAAGAAGTTTTAGAGGCTATTTCAAGTAAATATGAAATCATTGCTGATGGTACTAGACGAGATGATAGGACTCCTAAAATAAATAAAGATCAAATTAAAAGTTTAGAAGATAGACATAATATCCAATATGTGAATTTAGATAGTTTTGGTTATAAAATGATAAATTCATTGGTTTCAAAACTTTTTGAATTATCTTATGAAAAAAGATGTCTTGCGGTATCGTGCTATTATCGAAAAGCTTGGCATTCGCAAATAGTGCAATACGAAGGCAGGCGGGTATTAAGCCCTCCTGCCTCTTCTCTTAATTGTATGCATTGCAAAATGTCAAAAACGGGTCGGTGCGGGTTTAGCAGTGAAACGACGGTTTGGCGTGAACGGCAAACCGTGGTTTTATTGCTAAAACTCTAAATCGACTCCGTAAGTTTAAAATTTGAAACGGAGGAACTTTAATGTTCGAAAACTACAGAGTATTTGAAACCACTTTAGCAGGACGCCCACTAATTGTGGAAACCGGTAAGGTTGCCCAGTTAGCCAGCGGTTCATGCGTTATTCGTTATGGGGAAACTGTTGTGCTATGTACTGCTACAGCGTCGGATAAGCCGCGTGAGGGTATAGACTTCTTCCCCCTTTCGGTGGACTATGAAGAAAAGCTTTATTCAGTCGGCAAAATTCCCGGCTCTTTTCAAAGACGGGAGGGCCGTCCCAGTGAAAAGGCTATCCTTACTTCGCGCGTGATTGACCGTCCGATCCGCCCGCTGTTTCCCAAGGATATGCGCAACGATGTTTCAATTGTTTGCACAGTTCTTAGTGCCGACCCTGATTGCCCCCCCGAAACGACCGCAATGATTGGCACTTCAATCGCACTATCAATATCCGATATCCCGTGGGACGGACCCATATCCGGTGTTTCGGTGGGTCTTATTGACGGCGAATATATAATCAATCCCACAGCAAAACAGCAGGATGTTTCTGAAATGCATATCACTGTAGCTTCAACGCGTGAGCTTGTGGCAATGATTGAGGCAAGCGCCAATGAGATTGATAACGAAACCATGTATAACGGGATTATGGCGGGACATACCGCCAATCTGGAAATTGTTAAATTCATTGAGGGAATTGCGGCCGAAATAGGAAAACCAAAATTCTCGTTTGAATCAAATGAGCCAGACCCCGCAATGTATGAGGCTGTAAAGCAATTTGCGATTGACAAAGTGAAATTTGCCCTGGACACCGATGACAAGAGGGTTCGAGACGAGCGTCTTATTCCCGTATATAACGAGGTGCACGAGAAATTTGATACAGAATATCCCGATATGGGAGATAAAATTGACGAGTGCATGTACAAGCTTCAAAAACACATTGTGCGGCGCTGGCTGCTTGATGAAGGCAAACGTGTAGATGGCCGTAAATTAGACGAAATAAGGCCTCTGGCTTCTGAGGCTGGGCTGCTGCCACGTGTACACGGTTCGGGGTTGTTTACCCGCGGGCAAACGCAGGTGTTGACGATTGCAACACTGGGAACAAGTGGTGATGCGCAAATTCTCGACGGCATTGACGATGAAGAGAGCAAGCGGTATATGCACCACTATAATTTTCCGTCATATTCGGTGGGAGAGACGCGTCCCTCAAGAGGGCCGGGACGCCGCGAGATCGGACATGGTGCACTTGCTGAACGCGCGTTGCTGCCGGTTATACCCTCGGTTGAGGACTTCCCATACACAATGCGGCTTGTCTCTGAGGTTGTGTCGTCAAATGGTTCAACCTCACAGGGCGCAATTTGCGGGTCAACGCTCGCCCTGATGGACGCAGGCGTGCCGATTAAAGCCCCTGTTGCCGGCATATCCTGCGGTCTTGTTACAGAGGGCGACCGATTTATAACAATGGTCGACATACAAGGTCTTGAGGACTTTTTCGGAGATATGGATTTTAAGGTCGGCGGCACAAAAAATGGCATTACAGCAATACAGATGGATTTGAAAATACACGGTCTGACACCCGAAATAGTAAAGGAAGCGCTCGATAAGACTTGTAAGGCTCGCCTTTATATTCTTGACGAGATTATGCTAAAAGCAATTCCTGCTCCCCGTGCCGAGCTGTCACCATATGCGCCTAAAATGCTTAACACTAAAATTGACGTTGATAAAATCCGAGAGGTAATCGGCAAGGGCGGATCGGTCATTCAAAAAATTCAAAGTGAATGCAACTGCAACATTGATATCGAAGAGGACGGCAGTGTATTCATTTCTGCTTTGGATATTGGCGATGCAAAACGAGCATTGTCAATTGTGGAAACCATAGCTAAGGATCCTGAAATAGGTGCGGTTTATAAAGGTCGTGTTACCCGTATAATGGCTTTTGGCGCCTTTGTGGAGATTGCACCGGGCAAGGAAGGTCTTGTGCACATCAGCCGACTTGATGTTAAAAGAGTCGAAAAAGTTGAGGATGTTGTGGCTGTCGGAGATGAAGTTATGGTAAAGGTAACCGAAATTGACGAACAGGGCCGCCTTAATCTGTCGCGTCGCGATGCCTTGATTGAGGTCGAGGGGCTTGTTCCCCAAAACAATGTATCAAATTCACACCGCGCCCCCCGTCATAATGGCGACCGCCGTCGATAAAGATATATAAATTAGGGAAGTGCATTTCGTATGAAACTTTCACCTGCTAAAATAACCATACAAAAAACTGCAACCCCAAAGCCCAAACCATCGGATACGTCCAAGCTGGGCTTTGGAAAGTATTATACCGACCATATGTTTATTATGAATTACGACAAGGAGCAAGGATGGCACCACCCAAGAATAGTGCCATATGCTCCGTTGTCCCTTGATCCGGCCGCAATGTGTCTGCATTACGGGCAGGAGGTTTTTGAAGGACTTAAGGCTTATCGCACAAGCCAAGGAAAGGTTGTGCTGTTTCGGCCTGACAAGAATATGGCGCGCCTTAATCTTTCAAATGAACGGCTTTGTATTCCAAATATTGACGAGGAATTAGCTGTTGAGGCAATAAAACTGCTTGTAGCAACAGACAAGGACTGGATCCCAAACGGCGAAGGGACATCGCTGTATATTCGGCCGTTTATTATCGCGGTGGAGCCGCATATAGGCGTTCAACCTGCCGAACAGCTTTTGTTTATAATCATTATGTCGCCTGTGGGCGCGTATTATCCCGAAGGCATAAATCCTGTCAAAATATATGTCGAGCGCAATTATGTCCGTGCAGTTAGGGGCGGCACTGGTTTTGTTAAGACAGCGGCCAACTACGCAGCTTCGCTAAAGGCCCAGGATGAAGCCGCCAGACAAGGCTTTACTCAGGTGCTATGGCTTGATGGTGTTGAACGCAAATACATAGAAGAAGTAGGCACTATGAATGTCTTTTTCAAAATCCAAGGTGAAATCATTACACCGGCCCTTCAAGGCAGCATACTTGGCGGGATAACACGGTTATCATGTATCGAGCTTTTGCGTTCGTGGGGCTATATCGTTAATGAGCGCCCGCTAACTTTGGACGAGGTGGAGCAAGCCGCCTCTAAAGGGACGCTCGAGGAGGCTTTCGGTACAGGAACAGCAGCCGTAATTTCGCCTATCGGCGAGCTTAAAGCGGATAATAAGCACATTATCATCAATAATAATCAAATAGGTAAGGTTGCCCATCGTCTTTATGATACATTGACGGGTATACAAAACGGTCGTTTGCCTGATGAATTCGGCTGGGTTATGAATGTTGATTAAGATATTGTAATCTATATTTATATAAGCAATGACATGCGGCTGTATGCCATGTTGCTAATACTAATATGAAAGGCGGCCGGCGGCCGTCTTTCATATTAGTATTAAGTATAAAAGGGGTTAATAATATGCCTGCACCGGTTACACATTACCAATTCGCACTGCGCGTGCTGTCATATTTGAAGAAGTACGGCGTTAGAGTGCCTGATCAAAACATGGCTTTGATCGGAGCACAGGGGCCGGATATTTTCTTTTTTCATCGCATTTTACCATGGGAGCGTGGCACGAGTTATGCCTTTGTCGGCAGCAAATTGCACAGGTCGAGTCCTGCACTTATTTTTGAGGGTTTCCGTGACATTTTAAACAGTCAAGATTCACATTATGATGCTATACTTAGCTATGTCCAGGGCATGTTTTGCCACTATGCGCTTGATAGGGCTGCACATCCATATATATATTGGGCACAAAACAAGCTTGCTCAGGACGACCCTACCTACGGCATTAACGGTCACCAATACCATTTTAGAATTGAAAGTGCCCTTGATACAATTATACTAAGACGGGAGACAGGGCGCCTTATTAGCAGCTTAAACCTGATTGATGTTCTGCCTGGCGACACTAATTCTCGCTATGGGATTATAGGGCTCGTTTACCATAAACTTTTAATAAAGCTTTTTAGTCTTGATGTTCCGCCTGAGCTTCTTGCACTTGCCCCCAAAGATATGCGTCATGCATTATTTTTTATGAATGACCGTGCAATGCTGCGACAAAAGCTAATTTTCCGCCCTATCGAAAAGCTTGCTCGCCATGGTCATTTTTTCACTTCACTGATTAGACCTCACGATACAACGGATTGGGACTATGCTAATGTATCTAATACAAAATGGGTCAACCCCTATGATGAAATGTATATAAGCACCGACAGTTTTTTTGATTTATATTATATGGCAGTCAAAGAGGCCATTGATATGATTTCGGATTTTGTTTGTGCATTACCGGATGGCAAATCGATGCACGAAATAACACAGGATCGTGGCTTTGCAAGCGATTTGCCCGGCATCTATACCGGACAGCCAAGCACATTATCCCGTGACGACTCTTGAGTTTGCTTAAAGAGACATATTCTATCATGTTGGAGGCATAAGGTTGAAAAGAATAGCAAGCTTTGATATTGATCACTGCAGCCTTGAACCGGGTATGTATATATCGAGCATAAACGACGATATTGTAACTTATGACCTGCGTTTTGTGCATCCGAATACTCCGCCATTTCTTGAAAGCGGTGCGATTCACACAATCGAGCATTTGTTTGCCACTTATGTGCGAAACAGCCGGTTTAAAGACAATGTTGTATATTTTGGTCCTATGGGTTGCCGCACCGGGTTTTATTTTATAGTACGCAAGCTATCCCGTGCAGATGCTATAACGATTACAAAAGAAGCTCTGTTTTTCATATCAGCGTATGAAGGTAAAATTCCCGGAGTGTCAGCAACAGAATGTGGAAATTACCGTGATCATGATTTACTATCAGCCCGCGTACATGCTTCTTCATTAAGTCATATATTGGAAAATTGGAATGAATCATTATTAAGCTATAAAAGGTGATTTTTGTTTACTGTGCTGTAAGACTTGGAGTGTCTCTGATATTATTTGATGGATTATTATAAACTTGGTAACTAAGGGTTGCAATCCTGTTACTTTTGTGTATAATAGAACACAGGTTGTTACAAGTTTGTAACTATTATGGTTCCTCGTTTAAACAAATCGGTTTGTTTATCTGGCTGATAATTTAACGGGGAACTTAATTGTCAGGAAGTGGTGCACTTGCCCGAGAACTGCAAACCAACTGCAAAGCAACCGGCACATGAGCGCCGGTATAATAAAGATGTGCAAAATCGTATTCGTCGCAATTCAGCGTCGGCTTATCATATTTTTTATAGCATATGTTATTTAATCGGAGCGCAGACAATGCGCACTACCCGCAAGTTTTTTAAACGGATGAAGCGGCTCCTTGTGCCAACCGGACATATGCTATACCGTGCAATTTATTGGCTAATTTTAAGTCGTGTTATCAAGCTATCTGTTGGTGTAGCCGCGGAAACAAAGCGTTTTGCCTGTGGTTTTCCGTTGGCTGTGCGGCGAACAAAAGAGGAGTTTGCACGTAGCTGCTTGGCAGGTGTTCGGTTTTTAGTTTTTCTTCCCTTATTAGCCGTACGCCGTCACTGCCGCGCCATTGTGACAGCGCTTAATATTGCAGCACCTGCAGCCGCCGTATTCGCTCTTATATTCACAATACAATTTTGGAGCGGTATGACGTTCGCACTCTCGGTTGAATATGACGGGCAAAAGCTCGGCTATATCTCTGAGGAGACGGTGTATGACGACGCTGCCAATATGGCTACAAGCCGCGTCATTAACGCTGACAATTCTTTCGAGGTGCAGCGTGTGCCAAAATTGTCAATTGCTGTTGTTTCAAAATCGGACATCCTTGACGAAGGCGCAGTGTGCGATAAGATTCTTGAATCGTCGGGCGACTCTATTGCTGAGGGATCCGGACTTTATGTTAATGGTTGCTTTGAAGGTGCAGCTCAATCACGAAGTCAGCTTGAGGCTATGCTTGATTTGCTGTTAGATAAACACCGTACTAAAAGCGCCAACGAACGCGTCGAGTTTTTGCAGGATGTCGAGGTTGTTGATGGTCTTTATCCGATATCCTCGATTACATCTGTCAAATCTCTTCATGAACGCCTTACCGAGCTTACAATGGTTGATAAATACTATAAAATAGTCAAAGGCGACTCTCCGCTTTTGATTTCCGCAAAAACCGACATGTCACTTGAGCAGCTCAGATCGCTGAATCCGAATTTTGATAAGCAAATATTTCCTGATGTGGATGTGCTTATCCAAAAAGCACAGCCTTTTCTTCAGGTTAAAGTAGTTAGAACAGTTGAATACACAGAAACGGTTGACTATAAAGTCCAGACCATTCAAGATAGCAATAAGTATGTCGGCTACTCTGCAGTCAGAACAAACGGCGTGGAGGGCAAGCGTCAAGTTAAGGCCGAAATCACTTTGCTTGATGGAATCGAACAATCTCGCAAAATACTCGAAACCAAGGTCATTAAAAAACCTATTGACAAGGTAGTTGTAAAAGGCTCCAAAAAGTTCAATCCCAGTGCTGGTGACGGTATTGCAACCGGCAGATTTAGATGGCCTCTCCCCTCCTGCCGCATGATATCATCTCCATATGCTTACCGCTGGGGCAGATTTCATCACGGTATAGACATATCAGGCAACGGCGTATACGGCAAACCGGTTATCGCTTCTGACGGCGGCAGAGTCGTCGAAACAAATATCGGTTATGGCGGCGGGTTTGGAAATTATGTCATTCTTGAGCACGGCGGTGGTTACAGAACTGTATATGCACACCTCAGTTCAGTTCTTGTGAAAACCGGACAAAATGTAAGCCAGGGACAGCAAATAGGTCGCGCCGGCAACACAGGCTACAGCAAGGGAGCACATCTGCATTTTGAAATACGCTTAAACGGACGATCTGTTAATCCCGTGTCATATTTAAAATAAAACAAACATTCAAAGCCTCGCATTGTATGGATATTATCCGAATAATGCGAGGTCTTTTTTGCGCAATCGGATTTTATAAATATATGATGAATATCAAGTGTAGGGCGCGATGCCCTCATCGCGCCGTTCAAATTTAAAGAAATATAGGTAGCACGGGCTGCATTAACCGGATATTACTGCCAACGGCGGGGTGAGGGAACTACATACATTCGGGTTAAGCAATACATAAGTTTTAGCATAATCAAAGCAACACTTTCAACGCGCTGTTGAAAGTGTTGTTGAAAGTGGGAATAACTTACATATATGATATTTATACACAACGCAGTTATTGTTAAAATAGCGACCCGTTTAGACACTAATGGCAACAGCGCACCTTGTCACCTCGGCGTTGATCATACACCCGGGCCATAGGAATGCAGTCACATTGCAAAACTGACCACAAAAAAGGCTTTTTGTGGTCAACTAAAAAACAGTATTAGTGAGTGGCTCAAATTTACATATATATGAACTTATGCAATTCGGTGATGGTTTTTGCCGGATCATTTAAAATAAGAGTTGAACCAACACCTTTAATTGATTTATAGGAAAACTCTCTATCGGGTGGTATACGGAAAGTATCATCCATTGAGTAACCGAAATAAGTGAGTGAATTTACCGTAAACATCGTGAATTCATTTCTCGTCATATTTGTATAAACTTGAGGTAATATTTCGTTTAACACGGTGTTAAGCTTGCCGATACTCATTCTTTTCCCTTTTTCAAACAGGGCTTTTATAACTGTGCGCTGCCTGCTTGTACGCTGAAAATCGTCTCCTGCCAGCTTTCGCAGCCGTGCATACTTAAGAGCATACTTTCCGTTAAGATGATACTTCCCGCCGCTATTAGCAATTTTTATTGCTCTTGCCTCTGCTGCGGTCAATTCAATATCAATGCCGCCCATGGCATCGACGGCAGCCTTAAAGGCATCAAAGTTAATTGTTATATGTTGGTTAATTCTAAGCCGAAAATTTTGTTCTATTGTTTTTGCCATTAAATCAAAGCCACCGTATGAATTAGCGGCGTTTAGTTTGGCATAATCATCCCTACCATCACCATTCCTGTCACGACCCGGAAGTGTTACAAGAGTATCGCGCATTAAAGATGTTAGTTTGATTGACTTATTTTTAGAATCTATTGTCAAAATCATAATAGCGTCGGCAAGCGTACCGCTATAAGAGCCTGTCCGGCTGTCAACACCTAATAAAAGTATATTTTTAACACTTTTTGTGTTTGTACGAACAGGAATTTCTGTTAAGCTGGCAGCGCCGTCTTCAATGCTTGAGTAATCGCTTAGTTCTTCTACCCCCGATACATAATCAGGAATCAGTGAATCAATAAAATCGCCCGAGCCTTGCGAACCAAATTTAACTAACCCAATTTTCCCCAAAGCATATACACCTATACATATAAAAAACAGTGACATAATACCAAGCATGGAAATCGCAGTTATAACCAAGCCGCGAACCGCTTTGCTGTGATGTTTGCGGCCGCGCGCTCTTCTTTTTCGCGAACCGGAGTTTCTGGTTTTCTTCATGGAAAAACCTCCGCTTAAATTAAACCGGAATTGATTTTGCCGGCTTTAACATTATTATTATACGAAGCTTAAACTTAATACCGTTTGCCGCTCATTGAGGTCAATATATTTGTGCTCATCACACATTTTAATTAATACCGTAATAAGTATTATGGTACCACAATAGGCATTAAAAATCAAACATGCGCTAACATTAGCTATGCGTAATAAAAATCACACCAAGCGTATTTGGTCCACAGTGGGAGGAAATGGTGCAGCCTGCGCGTGTAACATGAATTTCACGAAACCTGTTGATTTTTGAGATCTCGTTTTTGACCAAATCGATACGCTGCTCGGATATACCTGAGTGTGTTATAAATATTCGGTCTTCGTATATGTTATCTGCCCTTTCAAGCCGGTCATGAACATATTGCTCCAATGCCTTGTCAAGTGTGCCGCGGTACTTTTTCCCAACACCCATTGTACCGTTTTCGTTATTAATTTCTATACAGGGTTTAAGCTTTAAAATATTCGCGCCTAGCATCTGCAGTGACGAGCAACGCCCCCCCTTGTAAAGAAACTCGAGAGTGTCTATAACGAAACTTGTATTGACATTGTCTGCGAGTAAACTTACCTCTTTGGCGATCTGTTCGGCACTCATCCCCGCTTCAATACGGCGGGCAGCCTCAATAACGAGCATACCCGAGCCTGTGGACAAATTACGGCTATCTATCACATAAACGCCTTTCAGCTTTTCGGCTGCAAGCCTGCAATTGTTATATGAAGTTGACAAACCGTGGCCAAGCGTTATGTGAATCACCTCATACCCTTGCTTTGTCCATTGGCTGAAATAATCAAAGTATTCGGCTATATTAATAGCCGCTGTCTTTGGCAAAATTTGCTTTTCATGATATATTTTATAAATTTTGTCGGGCGTAATATCAACACCGTCACTGTACGACTTGCCGTCAAGAATTATATGATAAGGATAGTAATGCACCGAATGACGATTGCAAAGCTCTTCCCCGAGATCGCATGTACTGTCTGCGCTCAAAATAATACGATTACTCAAAATGCAATGCCTCCATCCATGAATTTTCTGTGTTCTGTAATAAATAATATTATCATACGGCAGAAAAAATATCAACCGAATTTAAAGGCTTTTTCAGGACTATTACACTGTGCCAATTTTTCCTTATACTGTTTCTTGTTAAAAATATAGAAATAGCTTTACAGGGATTTTTTTGCTTAGCAAGGCGGAG
>DHNF01000140.1:0-3747 GCA_002409375.1 Ruminococcaceae bacterium UBA5423 | reverse complement strand
AGGGAGGAAGGCTGTCGCCTGCCGACCGACGACAACGTAGCTAAACGGAAAAAGTCCGGGAAGTATTCTATGTTTTTAATGAGAATCAGTATTATACTAATATCCGGCATTACTATGAGCTTATCGTGATGCATTGCAAACAAACTAATAATCACCAAAAAACCACCGCAAAATTTGCGGTGGTTTTTTGGTCCGTGAATTGCTTAGATTTTTTTGCTAATTTCTTTCGCACAGTCAGGACAAATATTGCGGCCCTTATAAACCGCAATATCATCAGCGTTACCGCAAAAGATGCAGGCGGGTTGGTATTTTTTTAGTATTATTTTGTTATCATCAACAAAAATTTCTAAAGAGTCGCCGTTATCGAGTTCCATCGTTCTCCTCAGTTCGACCGGCAACACAATCCGACCTAAATCATCAATTCTTCTTACAACACCTGTGTATTTCATCATCTTTCCTCCCTTTCTCGACTGAATATTACCGCGTTGTCGATTATTCAGACTTTCTAATGAAATATTACCAAATAAGCCATCTTCTGTCAATGTCATATATGAAGAATTTTAAAGTCATACTGCGCCGATATTTGTAATATATATCAATATATTGTGGTCGTATGCCACTATAGGAGGTAAATAAATATGCTTAACTGGATTTGGGCTGTTATAATGTTGCTTGCAATAATATCGGGCGCCGTAAACGGCCGCCTGGAACAGGTGACCAATGCATTTTTGGGTGGTGGCGGTCAAGCTATAACTTTGTCACTGACACTTGGAGGAGCAATGTGTGTTTGGGGCGGGATTATGCGCATTGCGGACAAGGGAGGCTTAACTGCTTTTTTTGCTCGAATAATGACTCCGCTTATGCGGCTTCTTTTTCCGGGGCTTGAGCCGACAGGGGCTGCATGTCGTGCAATATTGATGAATATGGCAGCCAATTTCCTTGGTTTAGGCAATGCCGCGACTCCACTTGGAATCAAAGCAATGAATGAACTGTCCCGTGCAAATCCCAATCCTGATACCGCCTCGAACCATATGATTACCTTTGTTGTACTCAACACTGCATCAATTCAACTGTTACCTACAACCGTTGCAACTCTTCGTCTGCAATACGGCGTATCAGAACCGTTTAACATTCTGCCGGCAGTGTGGCTGACATCGCTCGGTTCGGCAGTGGTCGCAGTAGCACTATCGCGCTTGCTAAATATCAGCCCTAAAAAAATTGACCGCCGCATTGTCAAGGTGTCGACATGAATATGGCTAAGCTTTTGTCGGTATGGACGGTACCGGCATTTCTCATTTTGGTGTTGATAGTTGGCAAAGCGCGGCGTGTACCGGTATTCGATGAGTTTACCGCAGGCGCTGGTGATGGGCTTAGAACATGTGTCAAGGTGCTGCCCTCTTTAGTGGCGTTAATGACAGCGGTATCAATGTTGCGCGCCTCAGGTATAATGGAGATGCTGGCATCCGCTGTTGAACCGGCAACTCGGTTTTTAGGGTTTCCCTCAGAAGTTGTACCGCTTGCACTGTTGCGACCAGTTTCGGGCAGCGGTTCGCTCGCAATGCTTGAAAATATTTATGAAAGTTTCGGGGCAGACAGCCTTATTGGCAGGGTTGCAAGTGTATTGCAATCATCGACAGAAACAACCTTTTATACCATCGCAGTATATTACGGCTCAATAGGAATAAAGAAGACTCGTCATACATTATTATCATCTACTTGCGGAGATTTAACCGGTATTATTCTGTCGGCATTAACTGTTAGGCTTTTGTTATACTAATACTATTCTCAGATTAAACCGAGAATAGCATAATATCTTTAACTTTAATTTGAAAGCAAAAACCTGTTGTTGTAAAAGTGTGAGCTTTTATTCAACTCTTCAGTTACCTTGTCAAAACCGTACTTTTCAAGCAGTGTGGGTTGTTGTGAAAACAGGTTTGTGCCAAGACCCAGTCTATCTCCATCAATCGTGACACCCATGCTCGCTAAAATGGTGGGAAACATGTCAAGTGTTGAAAACTCCCGGACCCTCTGATCGTGCCGTGTGATTGCAGAGTTTAAAAATGCATTGTAGGTTGTTCTTGTGTAATTTTCGTCAAGATCCTCAAAAAACTTAGTTTCCATACTTAGGTGATCGCCTGCAATAACTATCGTTGTATTTTCATAAAAATCCTGTGCCTTAATCCAATTAATAAAATTTGAAACCTGCCGGCTTGCGCATGAGAGAACATTTGGGAAAGAATAATCATGTTTATGTTGGCACATGCTGCAAACATATCCGCCAACATGATGTGTATCTACAGTTAAAATCGTAAAATTAAACGGTTTATCTTGTTGTGACAAATTCAATAATTCATCCTTAGCGTATTCATATAATATGTTGTCCTCAAAGCCCCACCAAACCTTGTAACCCTCTTCAATGACATTGTCTTTGATAGCGGTGAAATAATCAAGAACCTTAAAGTTGCCATGCTGGGTGAATAAATCCTTGCGGCCGCCAAAATCTGCGTCTGAGCCGACCATAAGTGTTTGGTTGTATCCCTGATTTTCTAAAATTTCACCTAAAGTCAAGGCGCCGGGAAGAAAAGAACCATACCTGCCATAGGAATTGTCGCCTATGGGAATTCTTAAAGGTATTCCTGCTGTTTGCGAAACCATCGCAGCTATTGTCCAGCCAGTGCCCGGAAGCTGATAGGCCCCGCCCAGTTTACTGTTGCGAAAGCTTATGTTATCACCCGCAAGCTCTGTTAGCTCGGGTATCAGGTCGGCAGGCTGTGAGCCGCCGCTTTCCTTTGACATATATGTAACTTCCATTGACTCCAGCAAAATATATATAACGTTGCGTTTTTCTTTTGGAAATTCGAGCTTTACATTTTTTGTATCAACAAAATTTTGCTGAATAGACTGCGAATTGTTAAATGTAAAATTGTAAAAACCCCTTATATCCATACTAACCGCAAAATTCACAATGCCGGTTGTTAAAAATATTCCAGCAACAGCGACAGAAAACTTTTTAAAAAATATATGCGGCGAAAAAGGAATGCCAAAGCTTTTAGAGAAAACTCCGACTTTGATTATTAAACGATTTTTCCATCGCACATTGATTATCACCATGCAGAATATAAGTAAGAGTACCGATGTCACGATACATTCTAACACGTAACTTTTAATAAAATTTATGTCAGTACCCTTAAGCGGTACATTCATTTGAAAAATCAGTTTTTCGGGAGTGACCAGACCAAAATTATTAAGTATCCATATTGTTGAAAACCAAATAACAAATGAGGCTGATAAAAGAAGGGCGGTAACTGCATTTTTCATTATTAATTTTAATGATGTCATATTATGCAACTCAACAGTGTTAAGCTCAGCTTTAATGCGTATACTGCATGTTAGAAACACAACAATTACCGTTAGTATTATAGAAAGGAATATATATAAAGCGGCAAATTGAATTTTAAAATTTCTTAAATTGTTGATTTCATATCCCAATAAAATACTAATTATAAACACTACTATTGAATTTATTATTAATGCAAAAATAAGATATTCTATTAAATTGCGAAAAGCGCCTCTTTTTTCTTTTTTAAAACGATTACGAAGCACAACGGCGGTAATAGGAGGAAACAACATACACAGGAATTGTATCAACAATGGATATCCACCCTTTTTATAAAATTCAGCACTTTAATTGTAGTTGATATTTATAATTGAGTCAACAAAATAGTAATTTGAGTTTCCCCATTTTTC
>DHNF01000158.1:8277-15644 GCA_002409375.1 Ruminococcaceae bacterium UBA5423 | reverse complement strand
GATAGTTAAAACCATTAAAGATATATTTTTAATATTTGCTATACCAAAAACCAATGCCACAGCAAGCAACCCAGTGTAACTGCCGCGGGAATAAGAAAAGGCAATTCCACCCGCTGCAGCCATCAGGCAAAAGCGACACAAAAGGTGCAATTTTTTACGCTTGCCGTAAATCGAATAGTAAGCGGCAAAGGGCAGTGCCATTACCATAAATTCGGCAAAAATATTAGGATTATTAAAAGTGGATGACACTCGATATCCATTTTCAAACTCTTTCATTTTAATGTTCAACAAATTAAAGACAGGTTCATCTAAAAAGCTCCAAACCTCAGTCGGTATTTTCAAACCGAGAGAGACACGCAGCATATACTGCACGCAGCCAATAAGCCCCACAGCACCGGCAACCAAAGTGACGACAAAAAATGTCGTATCAAGGCACTTACGGCTTTGCAGCACAGTTGTTAAAGCAATATATGCCATAAACATCACAATCCACATGCCCAGTGTTGCAAGGGTGGACAAAATATTTGTTGAGTACAGTACCCCGATTGCGATGTATACTATATATATCAGTATTAATTTACCCAGATTGCCAACCCGAAAACCGCTGCCGCGGGCGCGCGCGTCAAGGTGCGCTGTTATTAGAGAGCACGAGGCCAGCACCGGCGCAGCATATTCAGGACATAGAGGTATAACGGCCACAAGAATAACAGTCATTATCCATGGGTGCTTCAATTTGTCTTTTATAATTAAAAAATATTCTTTCATTCATGGTTTCCTGCCTTTGTAATCATGTCTGTTTGTGCAACCGAACTATATCATAATCTGCGTCGGTTATGCAATTATTATTACAAAGATGTCACCTTTTTATGATCGTTGGGAAATTACAACGGTTGGGCTTTTAACACTCGGGTTGCTGCTACTGTATGTTATTTTATTGACAAGTCATCAAAAAACGCTGAGTGAACCATTGATACCGCACGATCGGCTTCAGACGCATCAATCAAGACCGATACCTTTATTTCGCTCGTGGAAATCATATGAATGTTAATGCCGGCATCGCCCAGTGCCTCGAACATGCGGGCGGCTACACCCTCGTGCGTTTCCATACCTGCTCCGACTATTGATATTTTTGCTACATTGGTATCATAAGAAATACTTTTTCCGCCTATTAGTTCAATATAATCCTTTAAAGCGGTGACTGCATCCTCACCCTTGTCGGCCGACACTGTGAAAGTTATGTCTTTTGTATTGTCGCGTCCCACCGACTGAAGAATTATGTCCACATTTATATGTGCCTTGGCTATGCGTGAGAAAATCTGAAACGCCATACCGGGTCTGTCAGGTATACCCACTATCATAACGCGAGCGACATTATCATCCTTTGCAACACTTTTTATCAGCATTTTTTCCATTTTTGTTACCTCCCTAACCATGGTGCCTGATGATTGATTCAGACTGGACAGGACTTCAATTTCAACATTATATTTTTTTGCCATTTCAACTGACCGGTTATTAAGAACCTGTGCACCCAGGGTGGCAAGCTCCAACATTTCGTCATAAGTAATTTCCGGAAGTTTTTGCGCGTTTTTAATTTTACGCGGGTCAGCTGTAAACACGCCTTCGACATCGGTGTAAAGCTGACATACATCTGCATGCATGGCGGCGGCGACTGCAACCGCACTGGTGTCGGAACCTCCTCGTCCCAGAGTGGTTATATCTCCAAACCGGTTAATACCCTGAAATCCTGCAATTATCACAATTTTATTTTTATCCAATTCGGTTTTGATACGCTCACGCTCAATTCGTTTAATGCGCGCCGTGGTATGAGTTGAATTAGTGTGATACCCAGCCTGCCATCCTAACAGTGAAACAACAGGAAACCCCAGTTTTTCTATTGCCATTGCAAGTAATGAAATTGAGATTTGTTCGCCGGAGGAAAGCAGCATATCCATTTCTCGTCGGCTGGCCGCAGGGTTAATCTCTTTCGCTTTTTCTATTAGTTCATCAGTAGTATCTCCCTGAGCGGAAACAACCACTATTACGCTGTTACCTTCACTATACTTTTCGGTAATAATTTGCGCAACATTAAATATGCGCTTAGCGTCAGCAACCGAGCTTCCGCCGAATTTCTGTACTACCAGCATGAAAACCATACCTTTCATAATGTTTGGATTTTATAAAAACTCAACCCTGGCTCCGCCAGCATCGCATTCCAAAAGCTGCACATTCCAATCTGTCAGTCCTGCATCGTTAAGACGGGATTTTGCTTTTGATACGAATGAAGAATCATCGCTGTTAACTATTGCCATAACCGACGGCCCCGAACCGCTTATTGAAACTGCGTAGGCACCAAGTCTGTATGCAATAAAAAACACCTGATCCGCGCCCTGGATGAGCGGAAAGCGATACGGCTGATGCAATCTATCTTTCACCGCCACGCGAAGATTGTCAAGTTTGCCCGAAAACAATGAAGCGGTCATTAGTGCGGCGCGTGACAGATTATAAACGGCATCGCCTCGCGATACTTGAGAGGGAAGCACAGCACGGGATTTTTCTGTTTTCAGCTCAAAATTCGGTACAAACAGGGCAAAGCGTATGCGGTCAGATACAGGGACACTTACAGTATAAACCCTGCCATTTTCCATAACAGCCGTTACAAGTCCGCCGAATATAGCGGGTGCAGTGTTGTCGGGATGTCCCTCAAGGCCTGCCGCAACATCGGAAATGTCGGATAACGAAAGCGGACTGCCGAGCAATGTGTTGGCTCCAAGCAAGCCGGCAACAAGACAAGCGGACGAGCTGCCAAGACCCCTTGTCAGTGGAATGTTGTTCTCCTGCTTTAATCTAAGACCATGGAATGGATAGCCGCATTTTTGATATAAATACTTTGCAGCCATAAATACCATGTTGCTCTCGTCGGTTGGAATTTTAACACCGTCGGCTGATTCGATTTTGCAAATCGGCTTTTCAACACTGCCGTCGGCTTCCTCCATCCATACATGGTTGTACAGAGTTAGTGCGATGCCAAGTGCATCAAAGCCTGAACCAAGATTCGCACTTGACGCCGGTACTGTGATTTTTATCATTATTTGTATCTGCCTTTATAATATATATATTTATAAACTTGCAATCCTGATACGATTTATCAGTGAAACACCGTTTAATGATTCTATCGCCTTATCCAAAAGACTTTCGCACACTACCGGTGTATAAAGCGCTAACTCGTCCGATGGAGTGTCTTTGGCGTTTACGGTTGTACATTTGCCAAGGGCTTTTTCCAGCTTGTTTAGTGCGGATTCCAAGTCGCTGCCGCGCAGTCGCAGCAATGTCGCATATTCTGCTTCACGATAATCTGACACATAGTCTTTAAGGCCGGGATCCCAACTTAAATATTTGCGTGCACCCAGATGCTTGACTTCGTCGATTATGTCAGCAACAACAGCACTTGCCGTGGGCAGCTTGCCCGCGCCTCGCCCATAGAAAACCACATCGCCAATCGCATCTCCGCGCACAAGAATACCGTTATACTCGTCATTGACTTCCGCAAGCTTGCTTGCTTGCGGAATTATCATGGGTGCGACGATGCAGTCAAGTCTACCGTCAGAATTCTTGCACGCTCTGCCTATAAGCTTTATTGCACCGTCAAAAGCCGATGCGTATTTAACATCATCAAGTGTAATATTACTAATGCCTTCGGTATGCACCTGTTCCGGATAGACATGCCGGCCGAAAGCTAACGATGCCAGTATGCATATTTTCCTGCATGTATCGTGCCCTTCTATATCCGCTTGTGGATCGCGTTCAGCATAACCGAGTTGCTGTGCAAGTTTTAAAGCATCCTCAAATGACATACTGTCACTTATCATTTTTGTAAGCACAAAATTTGTTGTTCCGTTTAAAATACCCGCAATCTCGTACACTTCGTTTGCGGCAAGACATTGGTCTAAAGGACGCAAAATCGGGATGCCTCCCCCCACACTTGCCTCAAACAAAAAATTAAGGTTGTTTTCTCGCGCTATTGCAAGAAGTTCATCTCCTTTGGAGGCAACCAGTTCTTTGTTTGATGTCACCACACTTTTACCGGCAAGCAGGCACCGACGCACATATTCATAGGCCGGAGTTAAACCGCCTATTGTTTCCACAACTATGCGTATGCCGGGATCATTGACAATATCATCAAAGTTTTTTGTAAACTTGTCTGCCAATGGACTGTCCGGAAAATTTCGTACATCAAGAATTTTACTTATTCCAATAGGCTGTCCTGCCTTGTGATAAATACTCTTTTTGTTCTTTAGCATTACTTCCGCAACGCCTGAACCTACAACTCCATAACCCATTATTGCAATCTGAACCATGTGTATGTGCCCTGCCTTTCCATTATATCCAAAACAATATATTGTATTACTTTTGCTGCCCGGAGATACGCAGCACGCGTTCGACTCCGTCACAGGCCGAAAGTCTTTTTACGAATTGAGAAACTTCGAACCCCGGGTCATCTATACGCGCCGAAATCGAAACCAAAGCTTTGCCTTGTGCAGGAATATTTTGGTTTACTGTAAGGATATTTGTGCCGGTTTCAGCAAATTCCGATAATACGCGAGACAGAATTCCCGGTCTGTCACTCAATTCGATATGTAATGTCAGAATGCGGCCAACCTTTTGCGCATCATAGATGTAAACTGCACCCCTGTATTTGTAAAATGCGCTTCGGGAAATGCCGGCAATTCGAGCAGCCTGTGCGGCTGAAGTTGCTTTGCCCGATGCCAACAACTGCTTGGCTTCTACGACACGTGAAAAAACTTTTGGTAAAACCGCAGAGTCCACTAAAAGCAGCCTTGAATTCTCGTTTGTCAGCTCCAAAGTGTCCACCCCCTGCGCACGCATGTGTTTTATACGAGATACTATATCATTCTGCCGATTGTATTTCAAGTCCATAATCGTTTAAATTTAAGCAAAAAATCAAATAAGCTCACTGATTCTTATAAAAGCTCTTAATATCTTCGCATCAGACAATTCAACGTTTTATACTATCGAGGAAGTGATAATAAAAAGTATTCATTCAATATGACTTTTGGTGAATTAAATTTCTTGCTTATCTAAGTTCTTTAGGATATAATTGACAAAAAGCGAGTAGTATCTTACTCCATTAAAATATATACAAAATTTGTGAAGAGTTTTTGATCGAGAGAATGTGGGCTAACGCCTGCAAGACGGTCTGATTTTTAATTGAACAAGCAGTTAATGCAGACTTGAAAGGGGGCATTTTATTTGCGTTTGGAACAAATTCCCGAATCCGAGTCGGCGATTAAGATTAAGCGACGGGTGCAGTTTCTTATTAATCTTTTATATTATGGAGTTTTACTTGCGATAGGCATTTTGGTTTTGCGCTATCTTTTTATGTGGATGCTGCCGTTTGTGTTGGCTTTTGTTGTTGCTGCCGGACTTCAGCGGCCGCTCGGTTGGCTGGTTAAAAAGACTCATATAAGCCGTAAAGTTTTTTCGGTTGTATTAGTTGTATTTGTAATATTACTGATTGCGGGCATTGTCGCTGTTATCGGCTGGCAGCTTATTCAAGGAATTATTAACTTTGTCTCGGATAATAAAAATATAGTTACTATTGAAAAAACCGTAATGGGGTTGACAGACAATATAAATAAATTTATATACAGCTTTTCGCATATATTATCCCAGCAAGCGATGACTTCTCTGCAGCGAGCGATAACCGAGTTTTCATCCAACATTGTCAGTTCTGTAACCGGGCTGTTTACAAGTGTGGCTACATCGGTCGCTTCTGCCACAGCGCGCCTGCCAATACTTCTTGTTAGTTTTATTATATGGGTTATTGCCTCAATCTTCCTATCAATTGATTACCACAATGTGCTTTCATTCATATTGCGACAGGTGCCTGACAGGCATTCTGAAACAATTAGTTTTGTTCGTAATATTTGTACCAATACACTGTTTAAATTGATGCGCGCTTATGGACTGCTTATGTTTATCACCTTTGTGGAACTTAGCATCGGGTTTACTTTGTTGCGCATACCGTATGCATTACTTCTGGCTGCATTGATAGCACTGGTTGATATATTGCCTGTACTCGGGACGGGCACAGTGTTGGTTCCGTGGGCATTTATCGCTCTGATAATGGGCGAAGCAAAAATGTTCATCGGCTTAGGGATTATTTATATTATTGTAACTATTATCCGCAATGTATTGGAACCACGCCTTGTAAGCATGCAAATCGGGCTTAATCCGCTTGTTACGCTGTTTTTTATGTTTCTTGGACTGCGTGCAATTGGACTGCTGGGCATGCTTATATTTCCAATAATTATTATGGTTCTTGTCCAACTGCATGAGACCGGCAAAATACGCATATGGAAGTAGCGGCTATGCGAATACGGTATGCTCAAGCAGAATTTTAATACCGATTCCTATTAGAATAAAGCCGCCCAAGACCTGCGCCTTTTTGCCAAATAAATTCCCAAAACGGCAGCCGATAATTATACCGCAAAGGCATAATAAAAATGTGATTATTGCAATTATGACACAGCAAATAACAAAGCCATAAGGCAATGCCAGAATTCCGCTTTGCGGCAAAATTGCCAACGATGCTCCCACTGCAAGCGCATCGATACTTGTTGCTATTGCCATTAATAGTACCGAATCCCACCTGCTTGGGTCACCGCTTGGTATTTCCTCTGAGCCGCGTGTTTCCCACAGCATTTTTATTCCGATAAATGAGAGCAAACCGAATGCTACCCAGTGGTCTAAAGACTCGATCCTACTTGAAAAGGTTCGGGCTATGGTATATCCTAAAAAGGGCATCAATCCCTGAAACAAACCGAAACTGCCTGCTATACGCAGGTTCTGTCGTACAGTGGTAAAACACAGCACCATTCCGCTGCTTACCGATACCGCAAATGCGTCAATCGATAATACAACAGCAATAAGCAGCAGGTATGCAATTCCCATCAGATACCATCCTTTCAAACATCCAAAGCTAAAAGGTTAAAACATAATTATATAACCAGGCGCATACACTGTCAATTAGATAACCGTTGAAATGGGGGATTATATGCAAATATTTGAAATTGAGGGGATAGATCAGCTGCGCACAGAATCGCTGTTTGAACCCGGAAATACAATTGCAGAAACGCTGCTTAAGGGCGTCGACTTCCCATGGCAGGCACTATCAGATGTTTGTGGATTCATAAAAAAAATCGGGCCGAGTCTTAATCCTCTGGACTTTGACAATCCGCACCCCGGTGTTTGGATACATAAAACTGCAGTTGTGGCTGAATCAGCTTTTATTGGTGAAAACGTGATAATCGGTGAGGGTGCCGAAATACGCCACTGCGCTTTTATAC
>DHNF01000158.1:7696-8085 GCA_002409375.1 Ruminococcaceae bacterium UBA5423 | reverse complement strand
AATTCTACAGAGCTTAAAAATGTGATATTATTCGATTGCGTGCAGGTGCCGCACTATAACTATATTGGGGATTCTATTTTGGGTTATAAGGCTCACATGGGTGCAGGTGCTGTCACTTCTAATGTGAAAGGCGATAAAACACCGGTAACCGTAATGTTAAATGAAAAAAAAGTGTCAACCGGGCTAAAGAAATTTGGGGCGATATTGGGAGATGGAGTTGAAATTGGTTGCGGTTCTGTCCTTAATCCCGGTTCGATTATAGGCAAAGATACACAGGTTTATCCATTGTCTATGGTACGCGGATTTATTCCGGCAAAAAACATTTACAAAAGACAGGGAGAAATAGTTCAAAAAAAATGACATCTTCAAAGACGCCCCGTGTACACGGG
>DHNF01000158.1:4835-7585 GCA_002409375.1 Ruminococcaceae bacterium UBA5423 | reverse complement strand
ACGCCCCGTGTACACGGGGCGTCTTTGTGGGTTATACTAATCTTCAATGATTTCCCTGATATCGTAAACCCGGCCGAACTCCATGGTTTTGGGGTCTTTTGCGACTTGGCACCGGTTACGGTACAGCAATTTTATTATCGGGTATATATTAATCCAAATTTCGTTATTGCACTCTTTTTGCGATTCGTCAAAAACAAGCTGTAGTCCGATATGTAAGTGAGCCTGCCGTATATTGTTTACATTTTCTTTCAGGCTGTAGCCTGTTCTTCCAAGATAACCGATAACGTCACCGGGTTTAACAGTGGAACCGACCTTCAGAGATTTGTTATAAGGAAAATCCTTTCGCAAATGTGCATAATAATAATATCGTCTTGTGTCGTGACTGCGTATACCAATGCGCCAACCGCCATACTGGTTCCAACTAAGCGCTTCTACAATGCCGCCTTCGATAGCAATAACCGGCGTACCTATAGATCCCATCATGTCATGGCCAAGATGGCGTCTGGTAAACCCATATGAACGAGACACCCCAAAATCGTCAAAGTCGTTGTAGTAATACCCTTTAGCTATAGGTGAGAATGCTTTTATCCCGTATCTGCGCTCCCATTTCGTGCCGGTTTCTGATGTCGGATCGTCAATTTCAATTTCGAATGTGCCCAGTATTCCCGACAAAGTGGCATTGTAAGCATCAAGGTAATAATCATAATATTTTAAATTTGCGGCAAGCTCCAACATATCTTTGCCAGACTTAAGCATATTTGCAACTTCATCAAGCTGACTCGTTTTAAAGTTTCTAAAGTTGTTTCCGTTTTTTGCCGCAAGATAGGATAGCATCTCAATCCAATTAAAGTGTATCTCGCTGTCTTTTGAGGCAATATCAAGCTTTATAGCGTATTCCATTGCGTTGCTCGGAACTTTAAAGTCAACCCATTTAATAAGATTCTGTTGCTCCTGCTTTGTGGCGCTTGCTTTTATTGTTTGAACATAAAGCAGGCTGCCGCCGCACGATAGCAGCAGTATAGCCAATACAATTAAGGATATACATACCGGCCTTATTCGGCCGATTACAAAAACCATTACTTCACGCCTTTCCGATATCACGAAATACATTCTTATATTTATGAGGCGAAAACGACGAAAATTACCCCTTATTTTTACGGACATGTTAAATATTCTGGTTTTAAAAAATTATTCCCGCAAAAAACACGCAGTTCTATTCAACGTATTCATATCCTGCCTTATCATTTTCAAAATCAAACAATAAATTATTATTGATAAAAAATCGTGATCTGACTTGGCAGCAAGCATTTTCGTGTATTTCTCTGCACATAAGTCCATTTGAAGGTGCAAGTAGCCTTTTGGATAGATTGGGTGATGCATCTATTAACAGCTTGTATTTTCCCTGCCTTATAGCTGCCGAATACTTTGAGTATTTCAGTATTTTCACACCATTGTATGTGCTAAGACTATATTCCTTATTATCAAACCATACTATTCCGATACATCCTGTAAAACTTGTGCCAAAAAGGGGTATATCCGCAATTGAAAGCATTATACTCAATGGTTTTTGGTCAATACTGCTTGACTGCATCCATAAATAGCTTTTTGGAAAAGAAGATCCCCAATCGGTTTCAATATAACCTAAGCCGCCGTCAAAATTCAGTTCATTGCCGTTGATTTTAAGCGTTCCGTTTATTTCGTGTTGCAAACTTATTACCCCATGATTGCATTGCATAAACGGTATGAATCTAAACGGACCCATTGCATCACGCTTTAGAGTGTTAAATTTGCCGTATTTCAGTTTCCCGGATATCGACATTATTTCGTTATTTAGATTAACACTTATACCGTCTTCGCAAAAAATATTGCCTGCAACGCAAATTCTAAGTTTGTCTTGCGAAGCGTGGAATTGTTGTGGCGGGTACAAAAAGTTGCAGGACATTTCAGGCGTTATAACCTGGACAAAAGCCGATTTATTGCCATCGCTGTCAATATTTACTCCTGGTATGAATGCAACGACGGTTTTGTCCGATTGGTGTTTAAAATACCACCCCTCAAAATAGCGTCTTTTTCGACCTTTACCGTGATAATAACTCATTAGTAAAAAACCCTTTCACAACAAAAAAATTTAAGCCACATAAATTATGATTTACAATTATTGTTAATAGTGTTATACTTAGTGTACTATGTTATATAGTACACTAAGTATAACACTGGAGAGTGATGTTGTGTTTTCAGTTGACAGTTTGTCAAGACAGCCAATTTATGAGCAAATTATACAGCAGCTTGAAAGGTTTGTTTTGACAGGTGTGGTCAAGCCGGGCGAACAGTTGCCGACGGTTCGCGGGCTGTCCATACAATTATCAATTAATCCAAATACAATACAAAAGGCGTATTCCGAGCTGGACAGGCGCGGAATAATATGCTCGGTGCCCGGGCGGGGGTGCTTTGTATCCGAAAACGCCGTGTTGTTATTAAGTGAAAACCGGAGACAGGAACTTGGCACTCTGAAGCGGCTAATATATGAGTTTGCAATTGCAGGGATTGAACAGCAAATCGTAATTGAAACTGTTAATAAAGCGTATGATGATTATAATAGCGATAGTGAAGGGAGTGCGGTTAATGATTAGGGCGGAAGGCTTAATAAAGCGCTTTGATGGCTTTACGGCATTAAATGGTATAAACTGCGATATACCCAAAGGCTGTGTATATGGTATGGTAGGCTCGAACGGCGCAGGCAAGTCCACCTT
>DHNF01000158.1:4326-4701 GCA_002409375.1 Ruminococcaceae bacterium UBA5423 | reverse complement strand
AACGGCGCAGGCAAGTCCACCTTTTTAAGGCTAATTGCGGGAGTTTACCAGCCTGACGGCGGCATTATTACAATAGACGGGGAGCAGGTGTTTGAAAACCCCAGAATTAAAAGCCGCATTGCCTATATCGCCGACGAAACTTTTTTTCTGCCGGGTGCAAATCTTGAACGCATGGCAAGGTTTTACGCATCGGCATACAAAAGCTTTGACATGCCTTATTTTATTAATTTGGCCGATAGGTTTAAACTTAATACCAAAAAGCCGATTAACAGCTTTTCAAAAGGCATGAAGCGGCAGGCAGCAGCCATTTTAGCGCTGTGTCGCCGCGCGGACTACTATCTTTTTGACGAAACTTTTGACGGGCTTGACCCTATA
>DHNF01000158.1:3609-4169 GCA_002409375.1 Ruminococcaceae bacterium UBA5423 | reverse complement strand
CTTTTGACGGGCTTGACCCTATAATGCGAAAAACAGTTCGCAGCCTTATCTGTGAGCAGGTGTCTGGATACAATGCAACGGCTGTTATTACTTCCCATTCACTTCGCGAGCTTGAGGATACATGTGACCAGCTTGCATTGCTGCATCGGGGAGGCGTTGTGCTGCAAAGCGATGTTGAAAAGCTTAAAACAACATTGTTTAAAATACAGGTGGCATTTAACCCCGCATACGGGCGAGAAAAGTTTGAGGAATTTGATATTCTTAACTTTAAAAAGAATGGATCGGTTATTAATCTGATTGTACGGGGTGACAAGGAACAAACCATAAATCGGCTGCAGCAAATGAAGCCCGTATTAATGGATGTTCTTCCTTTAACACTTGAAGAAGTGTTTACCTATGAAATGGCTGAATTAGGATATGCTTTTTTTGACCAAATGACGAGCGGGGAGGACAACGCCGTATGAAAAGAAAATGGTTTAATCCGTCATTATATATTGATGCACTGCTCCAGCTTCGGGTGGTGGGTGTTACTTATCTGATTATCATAGAAATCAGTGCGC
>DHNF01000158.1:710-3489 GCA_002409375.1 Ruminococcaceae bacterium UBA5423 | reverse complement strand
ATCATAGAAATCAGTGCGCTGCTAACTTGTATATCCGTATATTTAAGCAGCATAAGATTAGGCGAAACCGACGTTAGTCGTGAAATTACTTATACATTATTAAAAGCTAATCCAGTGTATCTTTTTATAGTAACCGTATTTGCTCCGATTATGTCTTTGATGATTTTCAACTTTTTAAATAAACGCAACGCAAGCGACGTGTTTCACGCTCTGCCCGACAGGCGCTCTTCACTGTTTTTAAGCTTGTTTGCGGCGGTAATGTCATGGATTGCAGCCGGCATACTGTTATCCACAATAACAACGATAGTGGGCTTTATGTTTTTTATGCCGCAAACTGTGATTTTCGAGTTTTCGTCTGTGTGGACATTGTTTTACGCTTTAGGCTCTGGGTTATTTACCGCCGGGCTTACGGCACTTGCAATGAGCTTAACCGGTACTCTTTTTTCTAATTTTGCAGTTGCAGGGTTAATTGCACTTGCTCCGCGACTGTTTATTATAGTGTTCATATCTTCACTTTGCAGCCTTTTACCTATTTTGCCCAGAAATGCAATACCTTCTTGGTTGCAAGAAAGGAACAACCCGATTATTTTCATCTTTGAAGATTTATTCTTAACTCAAGCCAATGTTAGTCTATTTCAGACCATATATACTTTTATAATAGGAGCAATATATATTGCAGTTGCTCTAATAATATTTTGCCGGCGTAAAAGTGAGACTGCCGACAAATCGGCGCCTAACCGAATATTACAGACAGCTTTCCGACTGATATTCACAATGCTTATTTGCCTGATTCCCTGTATGGCTATCCTAAGCACTGTCAGTTACAGTACTGAGTTTCCCGGCGCCGAAACGATATTTGGGTATGTTGTTTTATATGTAATTGCTGTTATTGGCTATTTTGTGTATGAACTTATTACAACGCGCAGAGCACGCAATCTTGTGCGTGCCGTTCCTGCACTTGGCATACTTGTTTTGATAAATGTTTTGTTTATCGGCGGAGCTTTGACTATCAGAGAGCTGACACTGCGGGATACGCCCGATGCCGAGGACATTGATTCGGTCAGATTTTTGGATTTGAACGCTGTTTCTTACAGCAAGTTTTACAACGATGGCATTGAAAAAATTCAATTTAAAGACAGTGAAATTAACAGAATTATTTCAACAGCTCTGCAGGATGCCACTGATAAACTAAAGTACGGCAATAAAAACATTACAAAAGATGTGCAGTTCATAGTAAATATCGAGCTTGACGAGAGATCAATGACACGCAGGTTATCGCTAAGCAATGAAGAGTATAATGTTTTATTTGGTCAATTATTGAAAAATGATGACTTTTTAAAGTTTTATAAAGTCCTGCCTGAGTTTGACGAAGCAAACATTTCAATTTCAAGCAATACATCACTGCAGCTTTCCAACGCAGAATTAAAAAGCCTGTATGCAACCCTTAAAGCCGAGGTCGAAACGTTGGATTTTAAAACATGGTTTGACTATATCAACAATAACAATTTTTCCGGCGGTCAACCACACCAAGGTGATTATATTTATCTGCCCGACGCATTGACGCTCATTGACAAAAAGAATGGTTATGTAAAGAATATCCCGTTATCCTCTTTGTTGCCTAACACATCAAGCCAATACATGAAGTTTTCAAACCGTATAAGCGAGGATAGGCTTATTATGGGCATGCGCGATGCAAATAGCGGATACGGCTATGAAATAAACGGATTTGGCTTTGTTGACGAGTATGGTACTCCCAAGGCTGTATTTATTTTTGTGAGTTCCGAATTCCGGCCAGAACCGGAACAGGATTTTCTCAATGATCTTGCCGATTTGTGCGAGGAAAAGCGCGATTTGCCGGTGGATATAAATAAACCATTTTGGGCTGTGCGCGATAATGCTTCAGGCAGGTATTTTTATTTCAACAGCAATTCTTCCGAATTGCCTGCAAATTTGCCAAGGGGTCACAAATATTACGAACCTCAAACCGTTTATTATTCGACCACCACCGTGGCGCATACAGTTTATACTACAACCATACCTACTATTACGAGCAGAGTACAACCGTAGGGAGACATTGTCCCCAAAACAAAAAGTGTCCGTACAGCTTGACGGCCGTGCGGACACTTTTTTAATAAATTATTTATTTTTTTCCTTTCGGAGATACTTGTTGCGAGTGGCAATACCGCCGCGGATATGCCGCTGCGCCTTATTATGTTCCAAAACGCTGCGGACCCGCACGTATAACTGCGGATTGACCGTCCGCAATCTGTCGGATACATCCTTATGTACTGTGGACTTAGATATATGAAACTTCCCCGCGGCAGCACGTACCGTCGCGTTGTTTTCGATAATGTATTCGCCAAGCTCAATAGCGCGTTCCTCAACTGCTCCCTTCACGTTATCACCTCTTGAAGTTCTTCGCTAATAACTATGCGTGAAGAGAGCAATATATTCGGTTTTTCTTTAGGCTGTCGCCCACCAAGCAGTGTTGTGCTGTATTATAGAACGGGCGTGATATTAAATAAGCATCGATACTGATTAATCATACATTAAATCTGAACAGTACAACGTCTCCGTCGTTAATGACATAATCCTTACCCTCTGAGCGCACAAGTCCTTTTTCCTTAGCTGCTTGCATCGAGCCGACTTCCATAAGGTCATCATATGCAATTACTTCCGCCCGTATAAAGCCTCTTTCAAGATCAGAATGTATTTTGCCCGCAGCCTGCGGTGCTTTGGTGCCTTTTGTTATTGTAAAGCTGGCTCTCATCTAAGAATC
>DHNF01000158.1:0-610 GCA_002409375.1 Ruminococcaceae bacterium UBA5423 | reverse complement strand
TGAATGGTCCATGCGCGCACTTCAGGCTTGCCGGCGGTCAGGAAGGAAATCAACCCAAGCAATTGGTAGCTCGATTTAATAAGCCGGTCAAGGCCGCTGCTTTCAAGTCCGAGGTCGGACAAAAACACTTGCTTATCCTCTTCGGGCATTTCGGTAAGTTCAGCCTCCAGACGGGCGCATATCGGAAGTATTTGCGCTTTTTCGGCAGCGGCAAGTTCACTTAAGCTTTTGTAATGAATATTGTTTTCCAGCTTTGCAGTAAAATCGGCCTCACTTAAATTTGCTGCGTATATCACCGGCTTTTTTGTAAGTAAATCCACAGTGCCGAGAATTTTATCCTCATCGTCGGTGTATTCAATCGCCCGAGCGGGTTTTCCCTGCTCCAATACAGCATATATTTTTTTCAATAGATCATATTCTGTTTGAAGTGATTTGTCGCCCTTTAGCATTTTGGCGGTTTTATCAATGCGTCGCTCAAGCATTTCCATATCAGAAAATATAAGCTCTATGTTAATGGTTTCAATATCCCTAAGCGGATTAACGTCGCCTTCAACATGTATGATGTCACCGTCCTCAAAGCATCTAACAACATGGACAATTGCATCTACTT
>DHNF01000015.1 GCA_002409375.1 Ruminococcaceae bacterium UBA5423 | reverse complement strand
ACTCTTGGGCAACTATTTGATCTTGAAGTAGCAGGAGATTTTTACACACGCCTTTCCAATCCGACAACGGGAGCAGTTGAGGCAAAAATTGCTGCGCTTGAAGGAGGAGTGGGGGCACTTCTTACTTCTGCCGGTCAAGCTGCAATCTTAATTGCGGTTTTGAATATCGCACATAAAAATGACCATATTATCAGTGCAGGTTCAATTTATGGCGGTACTTACAATCTTTTTGATAAAACACTGCGAGAAATGGGCATTGATGTAACCTTTGTCGATATTGACTCACCCGAGGACGAGCTTAATTCAGCCTTTAAGCCCAACACCAAGTTGGTATTCGGTGAGTCTCTTTCAAATCCAAGTCTTCGCGTGCTTGATATCGAAAAATTTGCCCGTATCTCTCACAGCCACGGTGTGCCGTTGATAGTTGACAACACATTCCCTACCCCAATAAACTGCCGTCCGATTGAATACGGCGCTGATATCGTCATACATTCAACTTCCAAATATCTCGACGGTCATGCCACTGCTCTTGGCGGTGTAATTGTTGATAGCGGCCAGTTTGACTGGTCGGCATCGGATAAGTTTCCCGGGCTTAACACACCCGACGAAACATATCACGGTTTAGTGTATACAGAGCAGTTCGGTAATGCTGCCTATATCACAAAATGTCGCACTCATCTAATGAGAGATATAGGTGCGACTCCCTCACCAATGAACGCATTTTTGTTAAGTCAAGGAATTGATACACTGCACCTGCGTATGGAACGCCACTGCTCAAACGCCCAAAAGCTTGCAGAATATCTCAAAACCGATAAAAATGTTTTGTGGGTAAACTATCCTGGGCTTGAAATCAGTAAATATTTTAAGCTTGCGCAAAAATATTTTCCGAACGGCAGCTCAGGAGTTATTTCATTTGGTGTTAAAGGCGGGCGCCAGGCGGCGAGTCGATTTATGGAAAACTTAAAGCTTGCATCAATAGTAGTTCATGTAGCTGATTTGCGCACTAGTGTTCTTCACCCTGCCAGCACAACCCACCGTCAAATGAACGACGAGCAGCTTAAAGCAGCCGGCATTTCGCCTGACTTAATCCGCTTTTCTGTAGGAATTGAGCACTCTGATGATATATTAGAGGATGTGCGTCAGGCGTTGGCTTCGTTATAAGTAGTTGTATATTTAGTAAAAATATGGTAAAATATTAATGTCACCCGCTTATCATAAAATAAATGGGCATTTTGTCTTAAAGGAGGCCAAGTGTATGGAAACAAGACTTCAGGAAACCAGATCTCGTTTCAACAAGAATATTAAAATATCCTATATTCCGGGTCACTTTGCAACCAACCATTCGCACGTCAATTATTATGTTGACCTCACAAGCATTAAATGTCGACACAAAATGGCAAAAGCAGCAGCTGAAGAGCTTGCAAAAAACTATCTTACTACAACGCCGATCGACACTGTAATCTGTCTTGAAGGCACCGAAACCATAGGGGCATTTCTTGCCGACTCTCTGTCACAGTCCGGAACACTTATCATGAACAGCGATAACAATATTTATGTCCTCACCCCCGAACTTAACTCCAACAACCAGATGATTTTCCGGGACAATACGCAAAAAATGGTGTGGGGGAAAAACATTCTTTTGCTTATTGCTTCTGCCTCGACCGGAAAGACTATTAATCGCTCTATTGACTGCTTAAAATATTATAGTGGTCGTCTTGTCGGAATTTCGGCAGTGTTTAGTGCAATACGCGAATCCAACGGTATTCAGGTAAATGCATTGTTTACAGAAGAGGATATTCCCAAATACACCACTATGAAGTCGATGGAATGCTCAATGTGCAAATCCGGGCAAAAAATTGATGCTATTGTCAACAGCTATGGCTATTCACGAATTTGAATTAAACTGATTAAAAATTGCCACCGATAACACTCGGCGGCAATTTTTTTAAATAAATGGTAAAAAAACTTGATTTTCGTTTTGATATCTGTTACTATATCACTTGCGATTTAAAAAAGGAGGTGCAGACCAATATGGCTAAATGTGATGTCTGCGGAAAGAGCCTTAAGTTCGGTATCCAGATATCCCACTCTCACAGACGTTCCAACCGTTCCTGGAAACCAAATGTACGCCGCGTAAAAGCAATTGTAGACGGTTCTCCAAAGCGGATTCACGCCTGCACCCGATGCTTGCGTTCCGGCAAAGTCACCCGTGCAGTTTAATGTTTTAATTTGTTTTATAAAAGGCAGCGTTTTGTCGTGGCCAAATTGAGATTGTTATAATCTCTGAAAATTCGGCATAGTCGTGTATTGCGGCTATGCTTTTTTTATATATTTTTTTCAATCATATTGACAAAAGCCGATATGGTTCATATACTATAACATATCGATTAATTTAGATATGAGGTGCTAAGCTTGGAAAACAAGTATGCAAAGAACGCTTTGATTTTTAAGGCGTTTTGTGATGAAAATCGCTTGATGATACTTGAAATGCTTCAAAGCGGTGAAAAATGTGCATGCAGATTGCTTGAAGAGTTGAATATTGTTCAATCAACTCTGTCACACCATATGAAGATATTGGTTGACAGCGGAATAGTAACTGCCCGAAAAGACGGTAAGTGGACGCATTATTCCATATCAGAAGCAGGTACTCAATATGCAAAAGAACTTTTGAACAAGTTAACAACATTGAAATAGCTGATTGTGAAATGCACGGGCGAATTTGTGTTCGCCCACAAATCCAATCGACCAAACAGCTTTAATATTTAATACTGATTCTCATTAAAAACATAGAATACTTCCCGGACTTTTTCCGTTTAGCTACGTTGTCGTCGGTCGGCAGGCGACAGCCTTCCTCCCTTCCCCGCCCTGCGAAGCAAAAAAATCCCTGTAAAGCTATTTCTATATTTTTAACAATAAACCG
>DHNF01000135.1:474-9361 GCA_002409375.1 Ruminococcaceae bacterium UBA5423 | reverse complement strand
TTTTTAACAAGAAACAGTATAAGCATTGTTTTTAAGCTGAACGTTCTTTTTTGAAAATACTTTTAAGTGTAACCGAATCGTTGCGTCCATCAAGTATATCCCTGGAACGCAGCACATAACCTATGGAAAGCATCATTACCCGAAAGTCCAATGACAAAGACATGTTGTTTGCATAAAAAGCATCCATTTTAGCTTTCTCAACAGCAGTCAATTTGTCACGGCCGCTTGTTTGTGCAACGCCGGTCAAGCCAGGGCGAACGCTGCATGCGCCATTGCGTGTCCTAAGTTGAAGTAAATCAGTTTCTGTTAAAACAACAGGCCGAGGGCCAACAAAACTCATTTGACCAAGGAAAATGTTAACAAGTTGTGGCAGCTCATCAATACTAAGTCTGCGAAGAATCCTACCTATCCGAGAAATATATTTATCAGAATTTTTAAGCTTTCTTGTAGCCACATCCGACGGCGCCGACGCATTCATAGTCCTGAATTTATAAATTTTAAAAGGTTTATTGTTGCGTCCCATACGATATTGCACAAATATAGGAAATGATTTAGTGTCAAACGCTACCAATATTGATACAATTAAAAACAATGGCATCAAAACGACGGTGGCTGACAAGGAAAATGCAATATCGAAAAATCGTTTGAAAACTATAAACGCCCTATATCCGAGTGTTGAGGCACGGTAGGTATTCATACTGAGTACTTTCTGCATAGGGTTTCTCCTCTCCTAACAAATAAAAAAATCAAGGAATCTGGAAATTTGTTCTCCCCACCAAGTACGAGTTGCATTATACTATTAAGATTTACGAAAATCAAGTTTCATTTTTGTAATCTTTTTCTAATTCGTGCTAATGCTAAATAATACAAGTAAATTCTACAAAAAACCGTCCTTTGCCGCATTGTTTATTGGGCGTTTTTTCAAATGCTTATTGTTAATTAATAAGTATTTAATGATTAACGATAAGCATCAATCTTATTTGTTTCTAATTTAATGACAATAGTATAACCTTACTTAAAGCACTTATTCTCGAAAAACATAACGAATTTCGATAATTTTTTGAGAAGTTTTTGCTTTGTATAAAAATTTAATTTGCAAGATTTTTATTATAAAACTGCATTTTAAATATTGCCCAGTAATTGGTAGGCAACAAAAGCATAAAGCCTTGACACATGATATAGTATGGGGTATAATTTTGTAACTATTATAACACTTTATTTATTACAAGGGATAGATTTTTTATGTTAGGGGTTAGATTTTTTTGATAAAACATGATATAAAATCCATTCTTACAAGCCATGGCGTCAGACCAACTCAGCAAAGAGCCGAGGTTTATCATTATCTCCTAACTCATCCGGTACACCCATCGGCCGACACCATTTATAAAGCACTATCAGCCAAGTATCCCGTATTTTCGCGTACTACAATTTATAATTCACTTAATGTGCTGGTGGAGGCAGGACTGGTTAGAATTGTAAATATTAGAGCCGGTGAGCAACACTTTGACGCTAACACTGAAAATCATGGTCATTTTTTGTGTTTAAAATGTGATGAGATTTATGACTTTGATATTATGGAGGATATTTTGTCAGGACTTTGCCCTGCCGGGTACCAGCCAAAAAAGTGTGATATTTACTTTACGGGCACCTGCGAAAACTGCAGTGAAAACTAAAAAATATATATTAACAAAAAAGTTGATTGTATGCTGCACAGTACAATTAACTTTTTTTATAGCTTTAAATGGTCGTTTTGCGGTATTGTATTAAACCGTTTTTTATATAACCGATAAAATGCAGAATAGTCCTTAAACCCGCAAGCAAGGCAAACCTCAGATGCAGGGCGACCCGCACGAAGCATTTTTCTTGCTTCCATCATGCGTTTTATAATCACATATTGCCAAACTGTGGTGCCTGTCGCCTGTTTAAATAATCGATTAAGCTGGTTTTTGCTTAATAAAAATCGCTGTGATATTAATTCCAAGGACAAATCACCCGACATCAAGTTACAATTAACATATTCCACTATTTCCCTGGAAATATCCTGATATGTATTTGCTTCTTTTGACATTGCATAAAAAGTCGATCTTATTTCGTAAAGAAGCGGGTACAAATGGGAAGTAACGGCTAATCTTTCAAAATACTTTTCGTTTGAATCAGTCTTCATTGCGTTAAGACAGTCATAAACAAAAGCGCTTCTAAACGAGGACCGCCGATAAAGGTTGTACTGCCCGAGAGGACGGTTAACAAAAGCCTCAAGCAGCCGGCCTTGCGAATCAATTTTGCTTACGACATCTGTTGTAAAATGTACTGCAATCCTTTCATATGGACTGTCGGCCATCAATTTCAGCTTATGCGTTTCTCCCGGGCGCATCAGCATAATACTGCCCGGCTCGATTATATATTCGCTTCCCTCTACCAAATACCGGCAGTTTCCGGATATAACACACAACACTTCGCACATTTCATGTGCATGCATTTTAAAATCCTCTGGGCACGGGTTATTATCAATACTGTGGTGGTAAAAAAGCGAATTATCATTAAACTTATATATAATACTCATTCTTAATACCCCTGTTTGATATTCTATCACGCAATGGTGATAAATGCAATATTTTTAGGTCTTTTATGCAATTGCTTTGCACATATTATTGTGATAGTATTGCATTATAATAGCAGCTTTAATAAGCGCCAATATTCAAAGGAGGTATTATAATTAAACTAACATTTAGATGGTATGGTGATAATGACCCTGTATCACTACAAAAAATAAAGCAAATACCGACAATAAATGGTATTGTTTCGGCAGTTTACGATGTTGACGCCGGAAAGGTTTGGAGCCGTGAGAGCATTGCAGCACTTAAATCTAAGATAAACGCGGCAGGGTTGGAATTTGAGGTAATCGAAAGCGTGCCGGTCCATGAGGATATTAAGCTTGGAAATGAAAATGCCGCAAAATGGATTGATAATTATTGCGAAAACATCAAAAGGCTTGGCGAAGCCGGCATCAAGGTAGTATGTTATAATTTTATGCCGGTATTTGACTGGCTTCGCAGCGATTTAACCCGCGGACACGACGACGGCTCAAATTCGCTGGCGTATGACAATACTGCTGTGCTTTCAATGAACCCGCTTTCAAGTGAGCTGTCGCTGCCCGGTTGGGACGAAAGCTATACGAAAAAGCAGCTGCAAAGTTTAATGTGTCAATACAAAGAAATTGACGAAGAAAAGCTTTGGAACAATTTAGAGCGTTTTTTAAAGGCTGTTGTTCCTGTGGCAGAGCAATGCGGCATTAAAATGGCAATTCACCCCGACGATCCTCCATGGGGTTTATTCGGGTTGCCGCGTATTATAACAAACGAAAAAAATGTTGAGCGGTTTCTTAATTTATTTGACAGCCCGGCTAACGGCTTGACATTCTGCACCGGCTCGCTCGGTGCTAACATCCAAAATGATTTGCCGGCCATGATTAGGCGATTTGGCAGTCGTATTTATTTTGCGCATTTACGCAATATTAGATTGACCGGCGAAAAATCCTTTGAAGAGGTCGCTCATCCGACATCATGCGGTTCTCTTGACATGTATGAAATTGTAAAGGCGCTTGTAGACAGCGGCTTTAACGGATATGTCCGACCCGATCATGGGCGCATGATTTGGGGAGAAACCGGACGGTACGGATACGGATTATTTGACCGTGCACTGGGTGCTACATATCTTGCCGGTCTTTTTGAAGCAATAGAAAGAGGAGTATAATGAATAAAACTGTTGTTATTACAGGCGCAGGTGGCGTTCTTTGCTCCACCTTTGCAAAAACTTTGTCCAATGCAGGTTATGCCGTAGCTTTGCTCGATATAAATGAAGAGGCGGCAAAGGTTGTTGAACAGGAAATAATCACTTCCGGCGGAAAAGCAAAGGCATACAAGTGCAACGTACTCGACATACAAAGCCTTGAAAACGTTCATAAACAAATAATCAATGATTTGGGTAAATGCCGCATACTCATTAACGGAGCAGGCGGTAACAGTCCCAAATGCACCACAACCAACGAGACATTTCAAGACAAAGACGAAACAAGAACCGATATCTCCACATTCTTTAATTTGGACAAAAGCGGATTTGAATTTGTGTTTGATCTTAATCTTATGGGTACTCTTCTGCCTGTGCAGGTATTTGCAAAAGACATGCTGGGCGAAAAAGGCTGCTCTATTATAAATATTTCTTCAATGAATGCCTTTCGTCCACTTACTAAAATTCCGGCTTACAGTGCGGCAAAAGCAGCAGTATCCAATTTTACGCAGTGGCTTTCAGTACACTTTGCAAAACAAGGCATACGCGTCAACGCGATTGCACCCGGTTTCTTTGTAACCAATCAAAACAAATCTTTGCTGTTTGATGAAAACGATAAAGCAACGCCCCGAACAGAAAAAATCCTCAATGCAACGCCGATGGGTCGATTTGGTAAACCCGAGGAATTAAACGGCACGCTGCTGTGGCTTGCCGACTTTAATGCGTCGGGCTTTGTCACGGGAATTGTAGTGCCTGTAGACGGCGGGTTTTCCGCATATTCCGGCGTATAATATTTAGAGTAAGGGAGGTAAGTTTAATTGAACCAATTTACATTATGCGCTTTTGCCGATGAGGCCGGCGCCGACATTAACGAACAAATAAGTGCATTAAACGATAATGATATTCCCTTTTTAGAAGTAAGAGGTGTTAACGGCAAAAACATATCCGAACTTAACTTACAGCAGGCAAAAGAACTTAAAAAGCAGCTGCAATCAAATGATATAAAGATTTGGTCAATTGGATCTCCGTTAGGAAAAATTAATATAAAAGACGATTTTGATCCACATATGGAGTTGTTTAAGCATATTATTGAGCTGGCACATGCCACAGAATCAACTTGCATACGTTTATTCAGCTTTTACATACCGGCCGATGAAGATGCAACAGTATACCGTGACGAAGTAATAGAAAGATTATCTCTGTTCTGCGAAACTGCAAAGGGCAGCGGTGTCACATTATGCCATGAAAATGAAAAAGGGATATATGGCGATATCGCATCTCGCTGCCTTGATATTCACCGGCAAATACCCGAATTAAGTGCCGTATTTGACCCTGCAAACTTTGTTCAATGTGGTCAGGACACACTTGAGGCATGGCAGCTTATTGCACCGTATGTTAAGTATATGCATATCAAGGATGCACAGTCCGACGGGAAGGTGGTTCCTGCAGGAAAAGGCAGTGGAAATATCCCACAGTTAATAAAAAGCTATAGATCACAAGGCGGAAATGTTTTGTCTATCGAACCGCATTTGACTGTATTTAGTGGCCTTGAAAAGCTAGAATTAAATCAAAAAATTGAAGAATCATACGCTTATGAATCCCAGCGTGCTGCGTTTAATGCAGCTGCAACCGCATTAAAATCATTGTTTTAGGAGGATGTATTGACATGGAAATTGGTGCACAGCTTTATACCGTTCGTGAATATGCCAAAACACTTGACGATCTTAGTAATACGCTTAAAAAAATATACGACATAGGTTATCGTGTGGTGCAAGTTTCCGGAACCTGCAGCTATGAGCCGCAATGGCTCAAAGATCAGCTTGAGAGCATCGGATTGAAATGTGCTATTACACATTACAATATTGACCGCATTGCAAATGAGACAGATCAAGTGGTCAATGAACACAAGCAATTTTACTGCAAATATATCGGTATCGGAGGAACGAGAAACGGGCTTAAAAACGGCATGAACGATTATATTGAATTTTGTAATGAGTTTAAGCCAGCAGGCAAGCGTATTGCAGAGCTTGGTTTAAAGCTTATGTACCACAACCACCATATGGAGTTTGGACGACCGGCGAAGGGTCAGCCTGTTTATCTTGAAAAATTATCTACTGATTTTGAGCCTGAAGAACTCGGCTTTACTCTTGATACTTATTGGATACAGGCTGGTGGAGGAAATCCCGCCAAGTGGATTAAAAAGCTATCCGGCCGGGTTGATTGCGTGCATCTTAAGGATATGACATATGCTGACGGCCAAACTCGCATGGCACCCATATACGAAGGCAATATGGACTTTGATGAAATTTTAGCAGCCTGCGAATCGGCGGGTACAAAATATCTGCTTGTTGAGCAGGACGACTGTTATGGTGAAGATCCGTTTGAATGTCTTAGAACAAGCTACAATAACCTAAAATCAAAAGGCTTATAAGAAAAAATAAAAGGAGGACGCCATAGATATGAATAAACTGCGTCTTGGCATCATTGGAATCGGCAACATGGGATCATCACATATTAACAATATTTTATCAGGCAAGTGTCCTGACATCGAGGTTGCCGCAGTTGCTGACATCGACCCCGCCCGCCTTAAATGGGCAGCGGAAAACTTACCTGAAACTGTCGCTAAATTTGACGATGCAGAAAGTATGCTGGACAGCAATACTATTGATGCCGCTATAGTTGCGGTTCCGCATTATTTGCATCCCAAATACGCTATTGCATGTATTAAACGCGGCCTGCATGTAATGGTTGAAAAACCTGCCGGAGTATACACCAAACAGGTTCGTGAAATGAATGAGGCTGCCAAAAATGCTGACGTGGTCTTTGGTATGATGTTCAATCAGCGTACCGACCATATTTATCGCAAGATGCACGAGATTGTTCACAGCGGAGAGCTCGGACAAATACGGCGTACAAACTGGATTATTACCAACTGGTATCGCCCGCAGGCATACTATGATTCCGGCTCTTGGCGTGCAACATGGTCGGGCGAGGGCGGCGGCGTACTCCTTAACCAATGTCCTCATAATTTAGATTTGTGGCAATGGATTTGCGGAATGCCCGTTAAGATTAATGCCCATTTGCATTTTGGCAAATGGCACGATATTGAGGTAGAAGATGATGTAACCGCATATGTTGAATATGCAAACGGAGCCACAGGTGTTTTTGTAACATCGACAGCAGACACACCGGGCACAAACCGCTTTGAAATTACGCTTGAAAAGGGCAAGCTTTTAAGCGAAAACAACAAGCTTTTTATGTGGAAATTAGAACAGAGCGAACCCGAATTTTCTAAAACCAACAAGCAGGCTTTTGGTTCTCCCAAAGCGGAATTCTCACAAGTCGAAACCGACGGCAAATCCGAACAGCATGTTGGAGTGCTCAACGCTTTCGCAAGTGCAGTTCTTCATGGCAAGAAATTGATTGCGGGTGGTGAAGAAGGTATCAATAGCCTTACACTATCCAATGCAATGCACCTATCAGCATGGCTTAAAAAGGAAATTGAATTACCCTTTGATGAAAATTTGTTTTATGATGAACTTACAAAACGCATCAAAACATCACGCCGTAAAGAGAATGTTAATAACATAGTATCAGATACATCGGGGTCATACAATACGAATGCTTAATTGATAATACTATAAGCGGCGTAAAGGACATGAGAACCATGAAAAATGTTCATATAGGGATAGTTGGATATGGAAATATTGGAAGTGCCCATGCTCACTGTATATTATCCGGAACTATCAGCGGACTTAAGCTAACCGCAATATGTGATATTGACGAAAACAAGCTATGTGTAGCCCAAAAAGCCGCACCCACCGTTGATCTTTTTTCATCATATAAAGAAATGATTGTCAGCGGCGTTGTCGATGCTGTATTGATATGCACTCCGCATTATCTACATCCCCAAATTGCAATATTCGCCTTTGAAAAGGGTCTGCATGTTCTCACAGAAAAGCCGGCAGGTGTTTATACGCTACAGGTCGAGAAGATGAACACTGCAGCGCGCCGTGCGGGAACTGTATATGGAATTATGTTTAACCAGCGTGCAAATTCATTGTACCGGCAAGCACGAGAGCTTATTAAAAGCGGCAGGCTTGGACAGACAAAACGGCTTGCTTGGATAATTACCAACTGGTATCGAACGCAGGCATACTATGATTCTGGTGACTGGCGGGCAACATGGTCGGGCGAAGGCGGCGGGGTGCTTATGAATCAGGCGCCACATAATCTTGATTTATGGCAGTGGATGTTCGGAATGCCGGCTCGTTTGCGTGCTGTTTGCAATGTCGGCAAATACCACAATATCGAAGTTGAAGACGAGGCGGCAATATACGCAGAGTATGAAAACGGCGCAACTGCAACTTTTCTTACAAGTACCGGCGAATACCCCGGCACCAACCGTCTTGAGATAACCGGAGACAGCGGCAAAATTGTAATCGAGCACGGCATATTGCATTTTTGGGAGCTGAGCATGTCCGAAAGGACATATTGTTTTGACAAAAACAATAGTGTTACCGAGCCCGAAATTAAACATCAAGAACTCTCCCCGCAACAGCACGAAAACGCACATGCTTATATTTTGCAAAACTTCACAGATTCAATTTTAAAAGGCACCGGACTGCTGGCGCCGGGTTACGATGGTTTAAATGAGCTGTCGATAGCAAATGCCGCATATCTATCCGCATGGACCGACCAATGGGTAAGCCTACCGGTTGACGGTCATTTATTCTTGGAGCAACTTAAAAATCAGGTTGAACAATCCGATAAAAAAAACAAAATCACGAATTGCAATATCCCATCAGGCAAATACAGCTCAAGATGGGATATACATTGGTAATCATTATTACATGAAAAAGGCGCGATGAGGGCATCGCGCCATACTATTATCTGTTCAAAATAGATCCCCGAAACTGTAGGGAACGCTGTCCTCAGCGTTCCGATTGTTTCTCTGAGCGGGCGCACACACAGGTGTGCCCCTACACGATTTATACCGGATAATGAAATATTTAAAGCGGAACGCCGGGGACGGCGTTCCCTACAAATGCTTTGCTGCGGAACATTGCATTACGACATTTAATTGTGCAATAACGAATTGCGG
>DHNF01000135.1:0-163 GCA_002409375.1 Ruminococcaceae bacterium UBA5423 | reverse complement strand
TTTAACAAGAAACAGTATTAATTCTTGCGTCAGTTGAAATACTGTGCATTATACAAAATATTAGCGGCAGGTAAATTACCTGCCGCTAATATTTTGCGCCCTGAGAACTGAACAAAGATAAAAGAAGCGAATGAACCTTAAAAAAGTGATTCGAAGAATGTAT
>DHNF01000156.1:14748-15500 GCA_002409375.1 Ruminococcaceae bacterium UBA5423 | reverse complement strand
GTCACATTCGGGATGACTTTGGGGTAGAATGGGATCGTACCGGCGCTGATAAGGACATCGGTATGGTTCGCCATCCAATTATCCCGGACATTGAACTGGTAGATGATTATGTGTTCCCCGTGTTGGACGAAGGACGGTTGCGGCTGGAGCTGGAAAATCTGCTGGCGACGGCGGAGGATAAATTCGTTATGATGGCCTTTGGCTTTTCGATGTTTGAACGCTCTTGGACCCTGTGCGGTATGGAAGAGATTCTGACTGCCATGGTGCTGTATCCCGACGAGCTGGATCGGCTATACGATCGGATTTGCACCTACAACGAGCGGTTGGTAGACATCGCTCTGGAATATCCGGTAGACGGGATTTATTTCGGGGATGATTGGGGTCAGCAAAAAGGGCTGATTATGGGACCCAATCACTGGCGCCGATTCATCAAGCCACGCATGCGCCGTTTGTATCAAAAAGTCAAGCAAGCAGGGCGTTTCGTATTTCAACATTCCTGCGGTGACTGCGAGGAATTGTTCCCGGACTTAATTGAAATCGGTCTGGATTGTTACCAAACCTTCCAGCCGGAGATTTATGATATTGAAAAAGTCAAACAGGAGTATGGAGGAGATCTCTGCTTTTGGGGCGGAATCAGTACACAGCAACTGCTGCCCATGTCCGATCCGGCGACCATCCGTAAGGAAATTCGCCGGATAATAAAGGTCATGAAACCTGGTGGAGGTTACATTGTAGCTCCTACTCATGCACTC
>DHNF01000156.1:11423-14599 GCA_002409375.1 Ruminococcaceae bacterium UBA5423 | reverse complement strand
GCTCCTACTCATGCACTCCCCCATGATATTCCACCGGAAAACCAGCTGGCAATGCTGGATGCATTTATGCATCAATAATCAGATTCGTTAAGGAGGAGCAGTTTGAAATCGGTTTTATACTACTATGAAAGAGCTTTTAACAATCCACATTTTCCTATGCTGATCACCCAATCGAGAGTGGGCCAAACCGTACTGAAGGCCGGGTCCAATGTCAATCAAGCCAAGGTTGAAACTACTTTTGGCACCCAAGTTGATACTGAAGAGGAGCTCTCTACCAATGATTTATATGGTTCGCTCGGGTTAATTGAGCTTTCTAAAACCTGTGACGGCACCATAGTGTACGAAAATATTGACCTTCCAGAAGAAACCCAGCAGCATCTCCGGGAACTGTATAAGGAAGTCAATCTGATGCCCCCCACTATCGGGGAGGATATTCGTCCTTATATACCCGACGAGGTGGTGTTCCATGCTCACAATTTTCTGGAGATTACCAAGGTTGAGAAAGGGAACCTACTGTATATAGCAGACAACAAGATTCATGCGGTTTCCGAAGGGGATATCATAATTTTCAACAAGAGCTTCCCGCATGCTTGGATTTCCATAGGCGAAGAAACGGCTATTGTGAAAGATTATAGCTTTCTTGCGCAGGATATTATTTTCAAGGATGAGCTTAAGCTTCAGTCGGATTATCTGTTTTATTTTATCAATACCAACTTCAAGTATATTCATATCAAAACACAGGATCCGACATACAATGATCAGTGCAAAATACTGTTGGACATAGACCGTGAATTTGAGCAGAAAAGCATTGCTTTTGAGAACATGATTAAGGTTAGGTTAATGGAGTTCTTTACCACCATCGCCCGTGGTCAGGTTGCCACAGATCAGCAGAGTATCAATACCAAAGCAGTTCTTAACGATCTCCTGCTTTACATCGACCGTAACCTCTCCGAACCAATTCATTTGAAGGATGCGGCCAAACTGTGCTTTATGTCGCCAACATATTTTTCCGCATTTTTTAAACAACAAATGGGAATTAATTTTTCCTATTATGTTAACAAGCTGCGTTATGAAAAGGCATTTCGCCTGCTCCAGGAAACCGATATGAGGATTTTGGATGTAGCCCTTATATGCGGGTTTAATACCCTGTCTAATTTTTATCGTGTATGGGGTACCTTTAATACACTTAGACCGGCGGATATAAGAAAAGAAAAAAGGTTGTTAAAAATGGTACAGAAAAAAACACTTGTCGTCGACATGCTTTCTGATGAATATTGGTGGGGAGGATGTGCGCATGACGGCCCTTTTATGCCATATCACCAGCAGACTGCCGTCAAACGAAAAATGGATCCAAACACTTCTCCAAATCAGGCTAACCCTTTTTTTGTCAGTAGCAAGGGTCGATATATCTGGTGCGATAACGGTTTTGATTACACCATTGAAGGCGGGCAGCTTAAGCTCACCTACACCAAAACCAGACCTGTGCTTTACGACGGCTTCGGTACTCTTCGCAGCGCCTTTCAAGCAGCGTCCAAAAAGCATTTTCCACCCAGCGGCAAATCGCCGGCTGACATAACTTTTTCCCATCCGCAATATAACACCTGGATAGAATTCACCCATGAGCAGAATCAGAAAGGTGTTCTCAATTATGCTCACAGCATTCTGGAAAACGGCATGCCGACGGGCATACTGATGATAGACTGCGGTTGGGCAAAGTACCACGGAGATCTGGAATTTGATGCAAAAAAGTTTCCGGACCCCAAGGGTTTGATTGCCACCCTGCATGATATGGGGTTCAAGGTTATGCTATGGGTCAGCCCCTTTATTACACCCGATACATCGGAATATCGTGAGTTACAGTCTAATAAGCTCCTGGTGATGGATAAAAATCATAACGCGTCCATCAAGCACTGGTGGGATGGTTACAGTGCCGTGCTGGACTTCACCAATCCCGGCGCCGTCAAGTGGTTTGACAAACGACTGAAACACCTAATGCGCGACTACGGTGTTGACGGATTCAAGTTCGACGGAGGAGACGCCTATTATTACAGTGACGACGATGTGACATATGCCTCAGCCAGCGCCAACGATCAGTCCTCAGCCTTTGCTCGCTACGGCACAGCGTTTCAATTTAACGAGTATCGTTCTTGCTTCAAATTGGCGGGCGAACCCCTTGCACAGCGTCTATGCGATAAAAGGCACAGCTGGGATGAGGTTCACGGTGTCGGAGCCCTTATTCCCAGTCAACTGGCGCAGGGAATTTTAGGATATGCCTACACTTGTCCTGATATGATTGGTGGCGGCGAATACGTAAATTTCGGAGAGAATGCCGGCAATTTGGATTTTGAACTGTTTGTCCGGTATGCACAATGTGCAGCCTTGATGCCTGCAATGCAGTTTTCCGCCGCTCCTTGGCGGCTTCTGGATGCCGAGCATTTCAATATATGCCGGCAGATGGCGCAACTTCATCTGCGGTACAGCGATATTATTCTTCAATTGGTCCATCACGCTAAGCTGACCGGTGAACCAATAGTGCGGTATATGGAATACGTCTTTCCCGGTCAGGGTTTCGAGAAAACGACCGACCAGTTTATGTTGGGTGACACAATACTGGTGGCTCCGGTCATGACAAAGGGCACCTTTTCGAAAACAGTAAAGCTTCCCGAGGGTCGCTGGCGCTTTGGTTCCCGGGTATATGACGGCGGTACGAAAATCTGCGTTGACATACCACTCGATAAGCTGGCCATTTTCCATTTGGATGACGCAAGTAATTGATGATTTACCAGATGGAATCCGTTTTCTGCTGCAAACGGGCATCAGTCTGTCATCCGGTGGTGTCTGTTTGTAAGGAATCTTACCGGCAAATAGCGATGGAATATCATATAGTTTTATTTCATACGGAACCGGTAACAACCGATATTTATGTTCAAACGTTGCATATTTAGGTGGATTTATATCCACCTCAGATTTTATTTTTACTGCTTCATTAACTGCTACGCCTGAAATAGCGTTATCCGCATAGAACATAAGCAGATGTTGTTTGGTATTTCCCTTTAGAAACGCCGATTGGATATTGGTTCCTTTCGTTTTCGCCTTCTGGTTATTGTCATGTTCAGCCCATATGCTTTTTACTTCTTTTTATAGAAAATCGAAAACACCTTGCATTTATGAAACGA
>DHNF01000156.1:11167-11292 GCA_002409375.1 Ruminococcaceae bacterium UBA5423 | reverse complement strand
CGCCTGTTTCATGAAACAGGCGGCAATCAGTGCGCATTATTTATTCCTGCTGAATAATGCGGCATAAACCAGCCCGATTATGGAAATACTTATACTAATATTCGACTAAAAACTTAATATCTTTC
>DHNF01000156.1:5168-10974 GCA_002409375.1 Ruminococcaceae bacterium UBA5423 | reverse complement strand
GACTAAAAACTTAATATCTTTCCGGCGGTTTTGCGCCGGGCTTCGTTTTTTTATTGGATATTAGATTTTCAGCGGGAGCGGTAGAATGAGCTGCGTACAAAAGGCACGCAAATATTTAAAAGGGTACTGGTCAGCCGCCGTGGCGGTGGAATTTGTCAGTATGGCGGTAGGTTTGCTGGTGCCGTTGGCATCATTAAGTGTGCTTCGTATTTTTGGCTTAGGCGCAGAAGAAGTGGTGCATGCTTCAGATTTGGTTAATGGCGGCTGGATATACGCTGTTATAGTTGCCGCATTACTTATAGTTGATTGGCTGCTGATATCACCGATTATACTCGGTCGGCAAGCATTTTATTGGGGCATTGCGTCTGGTGTCGGTGTGACAGTGTTTTCAATTTTCAGATACTACAGCCGGAATTACATTTTTTCACTGCGCTGGCGGCTTTCGCGCTGGTTGTATCGTGCTGCTTATACCGCAATATGCATGCTGCCTGCCGCCTTTGCAATTGCCACAACACGAGCTATTCGTCAAAGCGGGATAAATACTGCCTTTGGAGATGTATTAATGCTTTTTGGCACTGTGTTCGGGTTTGTGTTTTTTCTTTTTGGACTCATTTTTACAGAAATTCTTATGATACGCACAATGTCCGCTGCATTTTTGCTGATAGGCGAAGAAAATGACAAGTATCCCAAGCGGTTATTTAGATGTTCTGTACGGCTTATGCGTGGTCATGTGGTCCGTGAATTTAACCTTTTTGCGGGATTTACCGGGTGGTTTGTTTGCTGCGTATTGTTTTTTCCATACTTTTATGCCATGCCGATTTTTTCTACTGTTCGCGCGATATCTATAGGGCGTATTATTGAAAGCGGTGCCAAGGACGATAAACGCGGCAAGGCGCGTCCCGACAAGGCCGCATTAGAAGATACAATTCAAGTTCCAGCGTTTACAATAGAAGCAGAATAGTATTAAGGCACAGCGTTAATTAATGCTGTGCCTTAATACTAATATCCGACTATAAAAACTTAATATATTTTAATCGGCCATTAGTATTAACCATTTGCTGCCGTGTATGCGAAGCTGAAAGATTAGGCTGCGAACACCCCATTCAACAATCATTGCCACCCATACGCCAACAATGCCAAAGCCCAGAACCACGCCGAGTATATATCCAAGCACAACGCGCAAAAGCCACATAGATAAAAGCGACGACAAAAGGGTAAAGCGTGCATCACCTGCCGCCCTCAGTGCAGCAGGGGTGACAAAGCTTGTCGAGTACAAAAATGGAGCCGCGGCCCAACTTATATACAATATGATTTTTATCTCGGGCACTATACCTGAACCGGGAGAAAACAAGCTTATAAGCCAAGATAATAGGGGAAGCAGCAATAAAGTTAAGACCAAAGCGGACAGTGACCCCATAACAATAAAAGAACGTATAAATTTTTTTGCGTCAGTAAAATTTTTTCTGCCGACGCACTGACCGACTACCGTAACAATCGCGAGACTGCATGCCAGCGCGCCGATTTGAGGTAATGGAGACAGTGAGTTGCATATAGCGTTGATGGCAAGGGCGTTGGTGCCTAATGTGACAATAAAGGTTTGGGTGAGCAGTTTGCCGCCGTTGAAAAAAATCTGTTCTGCGGCAAAAGGTATGCCATAAAGCATCACTATGCGGAGCATTGCAAAATTTATATTAAATAAGTCCCGTGCACACAACTCAATGGATCTATCGATTTTAAATATATATACAAGCGAAAATAATGCGCCTAAAAGACGCGATATGATCAGTGAAATTACTAACCCGAGAATACCCATTTTCATTAAAGTGAGAAATATTAGATTAAAAAAGACATAGGAGCCGTTTTTTAACAGCGACAGCCAAAGCGATGCTTTTGTATTGCCTGTACCACGCAATGCTCCTGTTATTGCGTCCGTGGTTCCGGTTAAAGGATATGAAAGTGCACTGAATATTAGGTACAACCGCGCTTTTGATAAGACAGCTTGTTCTGCTTTGCCAAAAAGCAGGCTTAGCAGTGGGGCGTGAAACGCTGCAATAAGCGATCCGATAAGAAGTGATATCAACCCGGTTGATATCAGGGTGTGGGCTGCAGCTTTGGATACTCCTTCAGTGTTTTCTGCTCCCTTGTATTGAGCCACAACAACCGTGCCGCCTGTTGCAAGTGCAACAAAGATATTATAAATTATGACATTCAGTGAATCCACCATGCTGACAGCCGCTACTGACGTTTTGCCCGATGAGCTTATCATCGCGGTGTTCAACAGAGTAAGCATAACGATGAATACCTGATCAACTAGCAATGGTATGATTATTGCAATCACTTGCCGAAAATTAATTGATTCGCCGGTAAGATGCCGGTTAAGTACATTATATGCACCTTGTTTCATACGCAGGAGCACCGCCCTGAGCATTACCTCAACCCATTTCTCAACCCGTATTATATTATTACTTATGCTTAGTATAGCACCGGAAATAACTAAATTCAATGGCGTGTGACTTGCATAAAAACGTTAACTTTAGCATCATAAATCAGTGATTTTTTTAAGGACTTTAGTTTAATGACACTTCTACTGGGTAAACTTTATAAAGCTGCATTTATAATAATGTCATCAAAGTATACTTTATACTTATACTAATATAAATTTAGGAAAGGCGGGAGGTTATGCACAAACGCGCAGTTGCTTCGTTTGTTGCAATTTTAGCATTGTTTGGCGGACTGATGCTGCGAATATATTATCTGACAGGGCAATCTTTAAGGCAAGCTGCGGAGCAGCAGGCGGGTATGGTTGTGACAGTTGCAAATTCAAGAGGCACAATTTATGACTGTCGTTTGCGCCCGCTTGTTAATACAGGCGAGGAATTGCGTGTTTCGGTTACGGCCAACCCACAGGCAATTTCCGCACTGGCAGGATGTATCGACAGCACCTCTTTGGGCAAGTTAACCGAACGCTTAAGAGAGGGCAAGCCGGCGGTTTCGGCGGTTGATTCGTTACCCTCACCGGCTAAAGGATTAAATATTTTTAAGACACCGGTGCGATACGGTGAAAGACTGCTTGCTCCCCATGTTGTTGGATACATGGATGGCGATGGAATTAACGGTGCAACGGGTGCCGAGCTTGTTTTCGACGAGCTGTTAAAAGAATGTTCAGGAAAAGCCACCGTAAAATATACTGTTGACGCTATTGGAAAGCCGCTTGAGGGTATTGCGCCAATAGTTTCCGATACATTAAAAAACGCTAAAGCAGGTGTAGCGCTGACAATTGACAAGGATATTCAGGACATAGCCGAAACCGCAGCAAAAACCCATATGACAAAAGGCGCTGTTGTTGTGATGAAGCCAAAAACAGGAAGTATTTCGGCTATGGTAAGTTTGCCGGATTTTCAGCCATCTACTTTGGCAAAAAGCCTTGACAATCCAGATTCACCACTAATCAACCGTGCACTAAGCAATTATAACTGCGGATCGGTTTACAAAATTGTAACGGCCTGTGCAGCGATTGAATCCGGTGTTTCGTTAAATACACAGTATGGTTGTTCGGGTAATGTGACAATAGGAGATGTGACTTTTCATTGCCATAATCGGTTAGGGCACGGAACGCTGGCAATGCGTGATGCTTTCGCACAATCGTGTAACCCCTATTTTATTAGGCTTGCTCAGCGTGTTGGTGGACAAAGGCTTTACAATATATCTGCTGCACTGGGATTTGACAGGCCAATATTTTTGGCGGAAGGATGGAAAACAGCGCGCGCAGTCATGCCATCAGAACTTGAGTTAATGTCACCTGCCGCAGTTGGAAATCTGGCGTTCGGGCAGGGCACATTAATGGCAACTCCGATGCATATAGCACAGCTTGTTGGTGCAGTCATCAATGGCGGCGAATTAGTAAGACCAACGATTGTAAAGGGTGTTTTGGATGCTGACGGCGTACTTGAAGAATACCCAGTATCCCCTGTACAAAAGGTGTTTTCCGAAAAAACTGCAAATATACTTGAAGAAATGATGATATACGCGGTAAACAGTGGAACAGGATTATCCGCACGCCCATTTAATGGGGGGGCGGGAGGAAAAACCGGAACGGCCGAAACCGGTTGGGTTGTTGACAGCAAAACAGTAATGCAGGGCTGGTTTGCAGGTTTTTATCCGTCCGAAAGTCCGGAATATGTAATAGTGGTTTTGGCAGAGGATACCGAAGGAACAAACGGAAAGGCGGCGCCGGTTTTCAAACAGATTTGCGAGGAATTGGCAATGCTGAAGAAAGCACAGAAATAAGAACCCCACCCGCTATCGCAATCAAAGATTGCAAGCGGGTACCCGGGACCTTGTTCTTTCACAATATAAGTCCGGCGATTAGTGTTCGCCGGACTGTTTGTCAAAATATTCGCGAACCGCGGTAGCGACAGGCTTTGTCATACCCTTAACGGCCGCAATTTGATCCACGCTTGCCGCGCGAATAGCCTTGATAGAACCAAAGTGACGCAGCAGCGAGCGGGCGCGCATATTACCCACGCCTTTGATCTTTGTAAGAGTTGTGCCAATACTACTTTTTGAGCGCAGCCGGCGGTGATAGTCTATTGCCCAGCGATGAACCTCCTGCTGAATTGAGGATACGAGAGTAAAGGCTGCACGCCGCCCGCTTATTGCAATTTCTCCGCCTTTGGCAGATATTGCGCGTGTGCGGTGACTTGAATCCTTTATCATTCCGTAAACCGGAATTTGATAACTGCGTTTTTGCAGTATCGGGAGCACAGTTGACACATGCCCGTGCCCGCCGTCTAACAATATTAGATCGGGCAGTCTTCCGAAACCATTATCTTGCCCTTTGTTTTTTTCATATTCATTAAGCCTGCGCTCTATTACTTCGCGCATACTGGCATAATCATCTTGTCCAATTACTGATTTTATTTTAAAACGGCGATATGCAGATTTTAGCGGTCGACCGTTTTCAAACACAATCATACCTGCGACATTGTCGCTCCCACCGGTGTTTGAGATGTCATAACTTTCTATTACACGCGGCGGCTGTGCCAGCCCAAGAAGCTGTGCAAGCTCATCAAGAGCTGCAGCGTCTTTGCCCGACATACCGGATTGTTGTGCTGCGCGCTCGGCTGCATTATTACGGCACATTTCAACCAATTGAGCTTGCTCGCCTTTTTTGGGTTGAATAATGCGAACCCGCCTCCCGGCCTTATTTTCAAGCCACTGCTCAGTTAAAGTAATGTCCTCAATTTCGCCGTCTATTGTCACCTGGGGCGGGATATCATTGCGAATGGAGTAATAACGGTGCAAAAATTCCGCTCTTATTTCAGGAATATCGCCGCTGTCCTCAACAACAAAATCCTCACGATCGTAAAGGCGGCCCTTTTTAAAGCGAAACACTTCAAAGAAGACTTTCTTTTCACCGCGGGCTAAAGCAATGACATCTTGATGAGCCACACGCGAACGCACCACTTTTTGCTTTTGCCCCAATCGCTTTATGGCACTGATCCTGTCACGCAGGCGAGCGGCTTTTTCAAACTCAAGGTTTTCGGCAGCTTGATTCATGCGCTTTGTCAGTAGCGAAATCATTTTTGCGCTGCCCTGGGTCAAAAATTCTATTGCTTGCTGCACCCGCTCGTCATAGTCTTCTTTTGAAATTGCAAATTTGCAGGGGGCACAGCATTGTTCGATATAGTGGTTAAGGCATGGCCGCCCGCTTTTACCTTTTCCCAGCGTGCGTGTGCAAGTGGGGAGCTGAAAAATACGGCACACCTCATCTACCGCTTCCTTGACAACAAATCCACTGATATAT
>DHNF01000156.1:0-4922 GCA_002409375.1 Ruminococcaceae bacterium UBA5423 | reverse complement strand
TACCTATAACCTTTATCATCTTTTAACAGAATATTGTATTTCGGGCTATATTGTTTTATTAGCGAACACTCGAGTACCAGCGCTTCAAATTCACTGTCGGTTACTATATATTCAAATCGGTCAATTTGCGATACCATTCTACGCACTTTTTCAGAATGTCCCGTAACAGAGCCGAAATACTGACTGACACGGTTTTTCAGTTGCTTTGCTTTGCCGATATAAATGATATCCCCTTGAATATCCTTCATAATATATACGCCGGGTTGTGTAGGAAGAGCCAAAGCCTGTTTTCTTAGTGATATTATTTTTTTGGTTTTTTGCATTAAACATCTCTCCGGTATTTGTACAAAGCCCCTGCGGCAAGCGCAGGGGCTTTGCGGTGGTGGAAACCACAGGGTTCCCGAGTGATTTCCTGCAACCATTGAAAGTGTAAAGTGGGTTGGGGTTAGTATAGTTTTTAATTAACTGTTATTTGATGCATACTATTCAATTTTTGACCCAGATGCCGCTATTACGGCAGTTACGCGCTGTCACCACATAACCGGAGTGCCTGACTCCTATCCGCGCCACGGCTCCAGCAAGCCCAATAAAAACAGTTTGCATGAGGTGTAAAAATGGAACATTGTTCCGGTGGATGTCAGTGCTGCCAATTTCAGGAGCCTTACGATAAATATTTCGCAAAGCGTGACCGAAATACCGTGCCTGACAAAATCCCAATGAAAAAATGTACAAACTGTTTTTGTCCGTCCACGGCAGAGAAATCTGCGTGGACTTTACGCTGGTGTTCGTCATCATTGAACATTGGAATCACCACTTTCGTCACATGTTAATGGGTTTTGCACCATCAATATTATTTTATTATTTTCCATCTAAAGTATAACATATTTTCATCAATTAATCAAAATATATTATTGTTAAAACAAAATAAATATCATATGTGTCGAAACAAATCGCGTTATCATATTATATAAAGCATCTTATATATAATTTTTGCCAAGCGAAATAATCTTCTTGACGAATAGGTACACTTACGCTAAAATGTGTATAGCGGCAGGGCGTTAAAGCCGCCCACCGGCAAAGAACTTGCCTGCGGTAACCAAAAGGGATGTTTTACAATGGCTGACGATTTTGAAAACGAGCTTGTAACCGTGCTTGACGAAGACGGCAATGAGCACCAGTTTGAACTTCTTGATGCGATTGAAACTGAAAACGGGCGTTATGTTGCTCTTCTCCCGGTTTACGATCAAGCATCGAATTATGATGACATTGACGATGATGGCGAACTTATAATACTGTCGGTTGAGAACGAAAATGGTGAGGACACATTAGTTGCTATTGAAGACCAGGCAATTTTCGATGAAATAGCAGATATCTTTGAGGAGCGTCTTTCAGAGTTTTATGAAATTGACGCATTGCAGTAAAATAGACATTGACTAAAGGCTCCTGCCTTGTACGCGGACTGCGGCCAAATAACCCTACTACATTAAGAATAAGGGAGCTTAGGCTCCAAAACTGGATTGCAGACCTCCCCGCTTTGCGGGACGAAGGGAGCATGAACGCTTTGGGCGGCACCCACCTGCTGACCTGGTAGCAGGTTATCATGGCTGCAATACGGCTGGGCGGGGCTGTTAGAAAAATCCGAAACTCGTTTGCTTTAAGCAAACGAGTTTCGTTATTTTTTTTTAGTGCATTTATTTGAGTTTCCCCATTTTAAAAAGGCAAAGAACCGTGTAGCGGCCAGCAGCAAGGTTTTCAACGGCAACAAACAAAAATGAAGTTTTTACTTGTTGCCTGAATTTCGCTTAATCATACTGAAAATGGTCGCTTTGTGAATTGTCACAGGGCGAGCTTTTGTTCGTTCATTTTACCCCGCTCAGTCTCATGGGCATTTATATATTCGCGGATTTTTGCAATTGGGGATTGGAGTTTTCGCTGCCAATTGTTCCTGCAGCTCCAGTAAAATATATGCCCAAGCAAACCTTTGTTTTTACCCTATACAGGCATCTTCTGTAATTGAAATATATCGTTTACTGCTTCATGGGCATCCTTTAACTTACCATTTAGTTCAAGCGTTAGAAGGCTGCGGATTAGCTCGGTGTGAGCTTCGCAACTAAACAGATTTTTAGAGGCCGCAATTCGTTGCAGCACACGAACATCAATGTTATCATTCTCAAATTCATCAGAATACTGAATGGACTTTGAATATGGAATTCCTGATATAACGAGCCATGCTGCATGCAATCTATTCAACTTATCTGGGTTCTGTATAATTTCTGACAGCTTTTCCATGTAATCGAGCATTTTTAATTTATCATTGCCTTTAAATACATGAATAAGCAGATAATCTTCAGTCATTTTATATGGAATTAATTCGATTTCGATATTTTGACTACTAAATTCTAACTTTGTCAAATAACCATATCGCCATGGAGAATTATCTGGCTGAGAAGCTCCAGAAACAAAATAAAAATTACCCATACTGTAAATGATTGGCTTTGATTTATACATTTCATACCCTTGGATACAGTGAGTATGCCCGGCTATTACACCATCTACGCCCATATCTATCAGCATTCTGTAGCGATCAACGGTTTGAGGAGAAGGGACTGGATTTCTCTCATTCCCGCCGTGAAAAATTATAATTACAAAATTAGCTTTCTGTTTTTCCTCTTGTATGCGATTATAAAGTCTCCTTGGCGAAAAGCCTGCTGCTCCTGCTGTTTGTTCGTCGGCTATACCAAATTCGTTTTCACATACTGCAAGAAATGAAATACTTATACCATTCTTGATGGCGTAATAGGCTTGATATGCTTCTTCGATGTTTCTTCCCCCGCCAATATAATCAATGTCGTTCTTTTTTAATATATCGAGTGTGTCTAAGACCACATCTTCTCCATAATCCCCTAAAGAACAGGTAGTAGAACTAAAAGCCGATTTTCCGGATTCATGGGATGGACGTTATTTCGGCGTGAATATGTGGAGAAGTGGCGGCTTTGCACAGGGCGATAAAATAATTGATTTACGCAAACTCTGTATGGAAATCAAGGAAATCGACCGGGAGGCAGTAAATACTGCATTGGCAGATGCAGGAAGCGACTTAACCTTTGACGATTTGATTGCCTACGACAAAACCAGCGCCTATAGTGAAAATGCCTATTCGGAATATTCGATGGTCAATGTGGCAGCCGCCACTGGCGGTGACGTGGCATTTTCTGCTGTTCGTGCTAAATCGGGCGAGTTGGTTACTATTACAAAATATGTAAATGTTGGATTCAAATTATCCGAAATTACGGTTAAAACGGAAAGTGGTGACACGGTTCCCACTACTGATGAAGGCGAAGCCATAACATTTGTCATGCCGGATGAACCGGTAACTGTGCAGGTGGTATTTGCCGATGCAGGAACACACAATCGTATTTTCATCGATGAAAACATTAGCAATGGTTCCCTCTCGGCTAATTCTTTGTTAGTAGCACATGGCGAGACCGTTATCGTTACAGCGACACCGCAAACAGGTTACACGGTGGATACCATAACGGCTTTGGCAGATGGCGCCGAACTAACTGTTACCCGTATGTCGTCATTAGCCTACTCATTTGTGATGCCGAATCAAGATGTGGAAGTAACCGCTACTTTTAAAGAGGTTCCCAAACGTGATTTTGCGCTTCTATGGTATACAGAGCCGGGAACCGAACCTGTCAATCCATATTTTGCGGGAACAACATCGTACCCCTACCAGTGGGAGGCAGCCAGTGCTGAGGGACAATCTGCCTATCGGTTTACTGTCACAAATAATACCGGTAGAATCTCGGTATATGGTCGCAAAAATCAGAACGTTCTCTTTACCCATTATTTAGATACAGCAGAAATTACATTAAACCTTAAGTTGGACACATCGGGCAGCCGCACCGTAACTATTGGTTCGTCTGACCCATCAAAGTCTACAACTATTGAAGTAGGGGAAAATTGGGCACAATATACCATCCCTTTTAATGAGATAGCAGAAAAAGAAATATCTTACATAACTATCTTGCTCGATGAACGTGAAGTTGAGGATGTATTGTATGTAGGTGATATAACCATCTGGAGCCACTCCAGGGAGGACATCGACGAATCCGCAAAATTTGGAAAGATTATGGATATCAGCGAAGAGAGCGGTTATGCCAAGTCCGAAACCAATACATTGCTTGGCGTCATTGGTAACCCCGAGGCTCCCATAAGCCCGTGGAATGAATTATCAGGCACCGGAATCGACACGGCGATTAACTGGGATATTGCTTGGTATTATTCCTTCCAAACAATTGCCCCATGGATTATTCTTCCAAGGGATGAGTATATCGGAAACCCGTATTTAACCACCTTCTACACATTCGATGATATTATTCAAGATCAAAAGCCGATTAATGCACTGCCATATATTGACACGGGATATTTGGAGTTTTATATAAAAGCCAACACCGATGGAATGACCGTTCCATTCACTGTGCGTTCGAGTGGTGCTAAAATGGTACCCTTTAAGGTAACATACGATGCATCTAAGGCAAGACCGGACGGATATATGCAAGTGCGCATTCCATTTACCTATTTTGCTGATATGGGTCTGTCAATGGAGAAAATAACCCACATTTCCATTAAAGGAAATCAGCTTATTGAAGATTTCTTCCTGCTTTCATCCTTCCGCTTCTACTCCAACTGGGCGGATGTTCCGGATCCGGAAGAGCCAGAAGAAGAGAAACCTGTAGAGGAACGGGATTACCCCATTGATATTGATACAAGTATTCTCAATGCACGAATTGACATTGACAACCTCACCATCTATGTTCCCCAAGGCACATACGTATGGGAACTGTTGTCGGCGATTCAGTTGGATACCCATGAGGTTATGGTCTATTTCTTGACAGAAGACGAAGAACCTGTTGATG
>DHNF01000157.1:3443-4122 GCA_002409375.1 Ruminococcaceae bacterium UBA5423 | reverse complement strand
GTGTATTTATTCGCTGTTCATCGCAGTGGTCGGTCTGCTGCTGGGCCAATATAGCAATTATTTTTTTCATAAATCATTCTTCCTCATTTTGTTGGATAATTTTATCAAGCCTATCGATAATAGCTCTCTGATTTTTCAAATGCCAAGACACACCCATGAAGCACATACCCGCTAATGCCGAGCCAGCCCAAATAATCAGCATCAAAATTGTGTTAAATTCCTGCTTGGCGTCTCCGAATTCGTCCAGTACGTTGGCTTTAATTGAATTTCCGAGAACAATGCCCACAATAAATCCTGCGATAAATATAATTGTAGCGATTGCCAAAAATATTTTATCGTAGCAATCTGTTAGTGAATCGTCAGTAAATTCGTATCCACATTTTTTACATCTAACGTCTAACTTTTCTGCTTCTGCCCCGCACTTAGGACATTTTTTCATAGGTCATTCCTCCTAAAATATTATAGATATTTTAACTATAATCTTCCATAATGATTCAGTCAAGGATATTCAACACAAAAATCTACATAATTCAATATTCTATATTTTAAAGCACACTTAAACGCGTATGCTGAATTGTACATAATATGGAAAAACAAACTTGTATAATCAAATAATTTTGTACAATTTATACTATATTTTTTCTTTCAACATTAACAAACTTTTTTCCAATTTCTCCCG
>DHNF01000157.1:1425-3224 GCA_002409375.1 Ruminococcaceae bacterium UBA5423 | reverse complement strand
GAAACGGTTCAAATCGTAAAAATGCTGTCATTACAAAGTTGGAGGTGATTATAAGCCATTATGAGATTCCTTTCAGCAGTACGGCTGCTCGGGCTATTGCAAAATTTTGTTCTTGACTGTTTAGAATAAGTGTTCTATACTTTTATCAAGGAATTTCGCAAAAGCCGTGCGGAGAAAGGGAAACATAATGGAGGAAATTGAACGGGCTATTCCCGATATGACAGAAACAAGCAAATTAAAGCTGCTCGACGATATTATTTGTTCGCTTGCCCTGCAATGTATAAGCGAGCAAGTTCAAGAATCTTCTGCTGGTTCTCGGGAGTAAGTTCGTGATATAAGTTTGTTATGAGTTTATCATTGTTATTAATGGTAGACTCTTTTTTTATTTCTTCTTCATCTCTTAGCCCAATCAAGTAAGAACCTGTTGTCCCTAATGCTTCTGCCAACTTTGCAATTACGTCACGCTTCAAATTTATAATCATTCCGGATTCATACTTATGGATTGCTGATTTTTTTACGCCTACTTTTCGACCTAATTCTTCCTGAGTCATTCCCTCGGCGAGTCTTAACTGTTTTATACGCTCTCCTGTTGTCATTTTAAATTAATCCTTTCGAGCCTTATCGGCTATATAACTCTGTGTCTTAATATTACCACAAATTTTAAAAAAATCAAGAAAAAATGTCTTGACAAGAAACTTTCAATGTGCTATTGTATAAGTGTCCTAAAAAGAAACCGAATAGAGGTGAGAATATGAACAAGAAACTGCTAAACAGTGTGATGGCAAAGTATGGTGATACACAATCTAACCTTGCTGACCTATTACGAATCAGCCTGTCTTGCGTAAACGCAAAAATTAATGAACATAACGCACAGTTTACGCAGAAAGAAATTGCCGCAATAAAATGCTACTATCACCTTTCAGCGGCAGAAATTGACTCCATTTTTTTTAATTAAAAAGTTTCCTAAAAAGACACGAAAGGAGGCATAGCACATTGATTCCAGCATAGCCAAGAAAGCGGCAGAAAGTTACTTTTCCATTCTATAGGTAAATACCGGATTCGATACAAAGTACGTTATGGCCGTAACTTTGTAACCGTTCTTTTCAAATTAAAATAGCCGTCCCTGATGGCACAGGAACGACTACTGCAAGCCCGAATTGCTTTATCTCTGCAATTTAGAATCATTTCTTTAGTACATAGCTTACTGAATTGTTAGTTCCAGCCCAGTAAGCTGCCGACACAAGTTTAAACCCTTTAGCAATCAAAAGTGATGCTTTGGTTGCGTCAAAAGTAAAAATCTTATGTGACTTGACTTTGTATCTTATTCCCTATCACCTCCTTTCGGAGGTACAGGCTTGCAACCGTATTTTACAACATTTTCTAATTTATAACAAGGAGGTACAACACATGAACAACAGCATTATTCCGCTGGACTATAAAGGCCAGCAAGTACGTATGACCGGTACAAAAGAAAAGCCACTTTGGGTATTGAAAGATGTATGCGAGATTTTGGATATTGCAAATCCGCGTAATGCAGCAGCACGACTTGAAGATGATGAAAAGGGTGTCTGCCAGATGGACACCCTTGGCGGTAAGCAAAATATGACTTGTGTCACCGAGTCCGGCCTATACGCCGTGATTCTTCGTTCGGACAAGCCAGAAGCGAAGCCGTTCCGCAAATGGGTAACATCCGAAGTTTTACCCAGTATCCGCAAGACTGGTTCTTACGGTGTAAAGGACAAGCCTAAAAAATCAGCTCTCCCCCTCGCTTCATCCAACCACATGATTGAAATGCTTAC
>DHNF01000157.1:0-1225 GCA_002409375.1 Ruminococcaceae bacterium UBA5423 | reverse complement strand
GGGATGCGCTCGCACCGTATGGCCTATGCGTTCCGGAACTTCCGATTGCCGTAGAACGTACATATGACGCAACAGAAATGGCAAGAAATATCGGCGTGTTTTCAAAAACAAAATTGCCGCACGCTCAGGCGATTACAGCAATCATTAAAATGCTGGATATTCCAGCGAGCGAAACCTTTATCACACAGACTACTGCGCACGGTCACGGAAAAGCGGTACCAGACGTTCGGTATTCCGAAAAAGTCAGCGGAAAAGTGTTGCAATGGCTGGAAGAGCATAACTGGCCGTCCCCCATCGTTGGCGAAACTGGCAAAAAATATTACGTTGCGTATCAGATAGCGGCATAAGGGAGGTACCACAATGAAAATCACAATCGCAGGCAGTCCCAAAGAAATAGCCGCCCTCGCACTGAAGATGCAGGGACAGCAGGAAGAGCAGGCTCACAAAATCACTATTGACAGTAAGGAAATTGCGAGAGTGGCAGGAAACTTTATGCAGCCAAAAGTACACAGTACAAAGTCGTGCGCACCTGACGTTGCTATACATATTGATTTGTCGGAAGTTGACGCAGCCATTAAAAAAGCAAGCCAATTGGATGATGCTCTTGCAAAAGCAAACAACCTGATTGGCTCACTCCACGACGTAAACATAAAAATTACGTCTGACTAACCCTTTTCAAGCTGGATAAGTACTTTACAACCGGGGCAAGCGATTGTAGTTCCAACTTGATTCAGCTTGTAACTGATAGGTGCACCACAATTTGGACAGGTAGTGTGTACAACGTGTTCACCTATCGCTTTGGAAATTTGTTTCTCTATGTCCATTTTATCCACCTCCTTTCTGCCACAATTCTACATCAGAAAGGAAAATTTTACAAGAAAGGACTGGTGCCTGTGCCAGAAGTTACATTACGTCTAACGCATGACGGGCTGATTGACTTGCTTCATAGCCTGACTGACGCCGACTTGCAATATCTTGCTGACCGGTTAGCGGACAAGTTCCAACCCCACGCGCAGGGAACATACACGATTGCAGAGATTTCCGAAAAATTGAAACTGTCTCCCGAAACGATTTCTGACCGCATACATAAAGGCGAGTTCGGGGACGTTATCCGCGACGGCAGACGATACCGAGTGACCGCCGCCGGTTTGCAGCAGTACATGGACCAGCACAGCGGGCAAACGTACCACAATCAGGAACCACCGCAACCACAGTACAGACGGAA
>DHNF01000024.1 GCA_002409375.1 Ruminococcaceae bacterium UBA5423 | reverse complement strand
AATGAGAATCAGTATTAGTATTAGCATTAGTATTATATGGAAACTACAAATAGTACAAATCAAAAACCCTGTCGATTTTCGACAGGGTTTTTGATTTGGCGCGCCGTAAGGGATTCGAACCCCTGGCCTCATGGTTCGTAGCCATGCACTCTATCCAGCTGAGCTAACGGCGCAAGTATTGACTGGCATTTTGGACAGCAGAATAAATTATATCACACGATATTTAAATGTCAATAGGTTTTAGGGAAGTGTTTTTACATGGTGAATTTTTCATTTTAACAACTATTTATATTTAATCTATTGACCGAACTTGCTTTATGTGTTATATTAGATAATACCTCAAAAAGGGGTTATTTTTTTGTATGCATTTTTTAATGCATCCCTGAGAGGGAGGCCGTGAGCGGTCGAGCATTAATTACTTAAAATTAATCAAGTGCCGCCACCACATTATTCCGGAAATGGGAGGTGCCGTCTTATGAGAGTCAAAATCACATTAGCATGCACAGAGTGCAAGCAGCGCAACTACAACACTATGAAAAACAAAAAGAACGACCCGGACAGGCTGGAGATGAGCAAGTATTGCCGGTTCTGTCGAAAACACACTGCTCACCGCGAGACTAAGTAATAATTGCCTAATAGAATGCTTTTATTAAAGGCAATGAGAGGAAGGGTTAAGAATGGCTGACAAAAAAAATGTCGCTTCGGGCAAACCGTCCCGCAAAAAGGAAGCCCGCGCCGTTCCAGCCATAAAAAAGTTTTTCCGTGATTTAAAGGGCGAACTTAAAAAAGTTGTATGGCCGAACAGGCAAACTATTGTGCGCAACACTATCGCTACGCTGGTTATGTGTGCGGTTATCGGGCTTTTTGTCAGTTTATTTGATTTGGGGCTTTCTGCATTTATTAAGCTGTTGCTATCGCTATAGCCCCTTGGCGGTATTATAAGCCCGCAAGGAGGATGCAAATGTCCGAAGAAGCAAAATGGTATGTTGTTCATACCTATTCAGGTTACGAAAACAAGGTAGCCACCAACTTACAAACTATTGTCGAAAATCGTAAACTTCAGGATTGGATTCAAGAAATTCGCGTGCCGACCGAAACCGTTGTTGAAATTAAAGACAACAAAAAGCGCGAGGTTGAACGCAAGATTTTTCCCGGATATGTGCTGGTAAAGATGGTAATGACCGACGATTCATGGTATGTTGTGCGCAATACGCGCGGCTGTACCGGGTTTGTCGGCCCAAATGGCAAACCGGTTCCCTTAACCGAGGAAGAAATTGCGGCGCTTGGGGTTGAAAAACGGCAGGTTGAAATCAATTATGTTGCAGGAGATACGGTTCGCATTGTCGACGGTCCGCTTGAGAACTTTACAGGCGTTGTCGACGAGGTTGATCTCGACAAAGACAAGGTTCGCATCACTATTTCCATGTTTGGCCGCGAAACTCCGGTCGAATTGGAACTTGATCAGGCCGAACGCTTGTGATAGCTATATGTTTGTCAAATGTCGCCGGCTTAAATTCCGGTGAAACCGGATGGTTGTCCGGCTGCGGAAGGAAAGGCGCTTCACCGTTCCCCGCAATTTTTGGAGGTGCAATAAATGGCTCAAAAAATTATCGGTTATATAAAATTGCAGATACCGGCTGGCAAGGCAACACCCGCGCCACCTGTAGGCCCGGCGCTCGGTCAGCACGGTGTCAATATTATGGCATTCACAAAAGAGTTTAACGAGCGTACAAAAAATGACGCTGGACTTATTATTCCTGTTGTGATTACAGTTTATGCCGACCGCTCTTTTACCTTTGTAACAAAAACACCCCCCGCAGCAGTGCTAATTAAAAAGGCGTGCGGGATTGAAAAAGCATCGGGTGAACCGAACAAGACAAAGGTTGCAAAAATTACAAAAGAACAGGTTCGTAAAATCGCAGAGACAAAGATGCCTGACTTAAATGCGGCTGACGTTGAATCGGCGATGGCCATGGTAGCCGGAACAGCTCGCAGTATGGGAGTCGAAGTTATCGATTAAACCTGTTCGAAAAATCCGCTCGCGGGCGGTACAGAAAACATACCGCTTATGACCCGGGTGGGAGGAAACTGCCGTTTTAACTCGGCAACAAATATTAATTCCGATTTCACCACTCTATAGGGAGGAAAAATAAAATGAAACACGGTAAAAAATATGTCGACAGTATAAAACTTGTCGATAGAAATACTCTTTATGATGTCAAGGACGCACTTGATATAGCAGTCAAAACCGGCAAGGCCAAATTTGATGAAACAGTTGAGGTCCATGTGCGTCTTGGCGTTGACAGCCGTCATGCAGATCAGCAGGTTCGCGGCGCGGTCGTGCTTCCGCACGGCACGGGCAAATCAATCAGAGTTCTGGTGTTTGCAAAACCCGATAAGACACAAGCCGCTATTGATGCCGGTGCTGATTATGTTGGTGCCGAGGAAATGGTAGCCAAGGTACAGGGCGGCTGGATGGATTTTGATGTAGTTATTGCAAGCCCGGATATGATGGGTATGGTAGGCCGGCTTGGTAAGATACTCGGCCCGCGCGGTTTGATGCCCAGCCCTAAAGCCGGCACAGTTACACCCGATGTTGCAAAAGCTGTTGAAGAAGCAAAAGCCGGTAAAATTGAGTACAGGCTTGACAAAACAAACATCATTCATTGCCCCATTGGAAAAGTGTCTTTTGGGGCGGATAAATTAAAAGACAACTTTGACACTCTGCTTGGTGCGATTATTCGTGCAAAACCATCTGCTACAAAAGGGCAGTATATACGCTCTTGTGCGCTTGCCACGACGATGGGACCCGGCATCAAAATCAATCCTGCTAAAATCGAAGCTTGACAAATATTAAATTTTGTGATATCGTTTTAACACTGTTTTCCACAGACAGCAGGTTAAAGCCTCTAAGGGCTTTTCTAACGGCTTTGCCGCCTGCCGAGGACAATGGTTTTAACTAAAGTTTTTCTGCAAAAAGCAGGATACCATTTGTTATTGCCTCCTCTCTGTGCAAACAGAGGGGATTTTTATTAGTGTGAAACAGTTATTTTAATACAACCGGAGGTGAAATGATTTGCCAAGTGAGAAAATTTTAAAGAAAAAGCAGGAGTATGTTGACAAACTCGCAGATACTCTGAAAGAGTCAGTCGCCGGAGTAATTGTCAGTTATAAGGGCATTAATGTTGCGAGTGATACAAAACTACGCCGCGAATTACGTCAAGCGGGTATAGAGTATTCAGTTGTCAAAAACACAATGCTTTATCTTGCGGCACAGAAAGCAGGATTTGAGCAGCTTGACGAGGTTTTAAAAGGCTCAACTGCCCTTGCTTTAAGCAATGATGATCATGTTGCTGCTGCCAAAATTTTAAGTAAATTTGCAAGCACAAATAAAAGCTTTGAAATTAAAGCAGGATTTATCGACGGCAAGGTTATTGATTCAGATGGCGTTAACCAGCTTGCCAAAATACCGCCGAAAGAGGTTCTGCTCGCCAAAGCTTTGGGTGGTCTGAACGCACCTATTTCCGGTTTTGTATCTGTTCTAAACGCGAACCTTCGCGGCTTAGTTGTCGCACTCAACGCTATTGCAGAAAAAAAGAGTGCATGAGCAAACTAAAATTCAAATTTGGAGGATTTTACAATGTCAGAAAAAGTATTAAAATTGATTGAAGATGTAAAAGCACTTTCCGTTCTTGAACTGTCCGAGCTCGTTAAGGCTCTTGAGGAAGAGTTCGGCGTTTCTGCTGCTGCTCCGGTTGCTGTTGCCGCCCCTGCCGCTGATGGTGGTGCCGCTCCTGCTGCCGAAGAAAAGACAGAGTTTGATGTGGTTTTGGCCGAAATCGGCGCAAACAAGATTCAGGTTATCAAAGCTGTACGCGAGATAACAAGCCTTGGTTTGAAAGAGGCAAAAGAGTTGGTTGACAACGCGCCCAAGCCTGTTAAAGAAGGCGTTTCCAAGGACGAGGCCGAGGAACTCAAGAAGAAACTCGAGGATGCCGGCGCTAAGGTTGAAGTTAAATAATAAAATCAGCATAATTGAAAGCCCGCACACTCAGTGCGGGCTTTTTGTTGCCTATTATTAAGCCAAGGCAGTATCTTTTGTTGCAAATATTTTGGTGGCATCGAGCCAGAACCCATCTGGACGCGCTATCAGCCGAGCGTTTTGATATGCCATATCAAGTGTTAGGATCGTGGTGCCAATATATTGCCCATGCACCAGCTCCATGCTTAACGCTACGGTTGGCGGCAACACTTCTCTGCTTTTTCCGCTTCTGATTTCTTGCACACCCTCAAGATAAATGGGCATTAAGAACTGAATTTTACCGGTAGACGGCCAGAACTGAGGCGCTACAAACTTATAGTTGCGCTTTGATAGCTCAAGCGACGCTTTAAGCGCACCTTCAAACATTTGACGGCAACGTGCAATATCAGCGGGACTGTCAAAATTAAAGCGCATAACAGGGTCACGCAGACCGTTGTTGATACGGTTTAGATTATCCCGAAAGATATGCTCGTCGGCGATATTTATTCCACCGGGCTTCTGGGCAATTTCCCAATTAAAAAGCAAATCGCCGGGATTTTCATAGAAGGTGGCTACGGGCAACGGCGCATTACGTGAATAATTTCGGAAAACGCGGTTGCTTGTTTTATATACCTCGGGCGCACGGTATTCTTGTCTGAACAGACCGTCTCTGGCAGAATTGGGCACAATATCACAAACCAAAAACAGTTCGTTAAATGCGCTGTCTATTAACCCTGTATTAAA
>DHNF01000154.1:5819-6311 GCA_002409375.1 Ruminococcaceae bacterium UBA5423 | reverse complement strand
ATTCAATTTATGTATTGGATAAAGCGACCGAAACGGTCAAATGCTTTACCCCGACAACATATGCGAAAAATTTGCTTGATGCTACGAAGTATCATCTCCTAGGAGAATATGAAAAAGAAAATCAACTGTGGCATCAAATAAAAAAGGAATATATAAGCAGTGATTTGGCATATCTGGGGATTGGAAGAAACGCTTATATCAATGGCAACTACGATGAAGCCATAAAATATTTCAAGATGATAAATAATAAAATATACTACTCAAAGGCACTAAGCATGTCTGCCCGAAAGAAAATGGAGGCAAACATTCTTTGGCTTTTGCCGGTATTTCTTGTTGCGGTTGCCGTCGTGGTGATTGGTTTTCGTTTTGTGTTAAAAGCCATGAGAAGGAGTAAAAGTCCAACCGTTCAGGGAGTACTGTATGGGGGATATGTTATCTCGCATCCCTTTGCCGAGCGCATATTCCCCCTGCCTTCATGGCGGATATCCCAAA
>DHNF01000154.1:0-5669 GCA_002409375.1 Ruminococcaceae bacterium UBA5423 | reverse complement strand
ATATGCGCTCGGCAACTGTAATACTTATAGCTGCATTTTTTGTGGATGTTCTGTTTACCCGTTTTCAGCCTTATCTTTTCAATAATCTGAACATGGCAGAAACAAACGTATTTTTAAGAGGCTTTTCTAATATCGTCCTGCCTGTAATGATGTGGGTTGTTTCAAACTGGTGCTTTACCACACTTTTTGACGGCAAGGGGACCGCTTCGGATATTTACACTGCCACCTGTTATAGTCTGTTCCCGTTGGTGCTGTTTGTCCCGATCATTTTGATTGTCAGCCAGGTTTTCACTGCGGATGCACAATCTATATATTCTGCGATGATTACCATGGTGTATGTATGGATTGGTTTTTTACTGTTCAGCAGCACCTTGACAATCCATCAATTTACTTTTACCAAAACCATAGCAATGATATTGTTGACATTGATAGGTATAGCAATTATTATCTTTATTTCGTTGCTTTGCTTCACCCTGCTTGCAGATATTATTGACTTCTTAAGCAGCATATATAAAGAATCATTCTATAAATACTAGGAGGTAAAACATGAAACACATAAAAAAGCTGGTAAGCGTTGCGGTGGTTATTGTGTTGTTATCCGCTGTTTTTGCCTTCCTTTACTTTCGTAAAAGTGGTTATAAAGAAACTTTCGGAATAACTGAACCTATGACGCTGGACGAACATCAAGATTGGGAGGATATTACCGACTATTTAGATACTCCATATAAGGCTATTGCCGCTAACGGCGTTTATGTTTTTGTAACAGAAGGCGGTGGGGTATATGCAACCGATGATGAAGAGAACATTATCTGGAGCAATGTATCTCAGGATTATGAAAACGCTTTTACCGGGGATACAAATCTGTTGTTTTCTCCGTTTTATATCGAATACAATTATTTGAGAGAACAAAAGAGCCAATTATACACCTTGCAGGAATCGGTTGACAAGGAGCAATACAGGGTATATCTGAATGATAATAAAATAATCACCGAGTACATTTTAGGGGAATGCGGTAACATGTTCTTGCTTCCGCAGGCCATTCCGCAGGAGCGTTTTGAAAATGAAATAATACCCGCCCTGGATGAAGGTGACTCTGATTATCTGACACGCCGTTACACACTGTATACAAAAGATACCTTGCCGGTGGAATATAAAGAAAAAATAATTGCACTATCTCCCGGAATTCTAGATAATCCTCTTTATGTGCTTACAGATGGGGATTCTATAAGGAAAAAGGAAAGAACCGCAGAAATTATTCAAACCTCCGGATATACCGATGAGCAATTTGAAGAAGACCGCAAGATAACATTGGAGAAGTTGGCAGAGTTTAAAGAAACCTTTCATGTTTCTGTGATATATTATCTTGACGGTAACGATTTGATTGTTCAAATTCCATGCGACCAAATTGAGTTTTATGCGGAAAATCCACTGCTTTCAATCGGTTTTGCTCCATACGGATGTTATGGTGTCTCGGAAGATAAGGGCTATTATCTTTTGCCGGTAAACAGCGGTGTTACTGACAGCATAGGCGGGGTTTACGATTCAACCTATAAACTCAATCTCATGGGCACCGATTTGGTTCAAAGTATCGGAGATTATATGAGTGCGGATTACGCACCATTTCCTGTTTACGGCATGGTGAAAAATGAAAAGGGCTTTTTTGCGATTATCGAAGAGGGAGCGGAAATAACTACCCTTAACTATGATAAAATGAAGGGAGCCTCGGCGCTTTATCCGTCATTTCGTTTGCTGGAGCAAGCCAATGTATCTATCGTTACCAACAAACAAAGCTCGGTATATGGTAAGGAAGCATATAACGGGAATATTACAATAAGATATCACTTCTTAGAAAAAAATACTGCGAATTACAGCTATATGGCCAACTACTACAGAGACTATTTACACAAAAATCAGGCTATAACGGCAGGGTCGGAGGATACAAGCTTTTTACTTGAGATGGTAGGCAATGTTACTGCAAAGAGCACGATTGCCGGTTTAATTCCTGTCAAGACAGTGGTTCCTCTGACCACCTTTGAGCAATGTGGGCAGATTGTAGACAATTTGAAAGAATCGCAGTTAAAGAACTATTCATTAAAATTATCAGGCTTTAACAAACACGGGTTGTTTGGGCAAAATCCAGGTGAATATGTTTTTGAGAAAAAGCTGGGAAACAAAAAGGTAAGAAATTCATTTTTACAGAAAATGGCGGAAGATGGCACGGATTTATATCTTGACGTTAATCTGGGATTTTATTATGATAATCATAAATTCAGCGGTTATAATCCCAGAAAATCCGACGCCCGTTTCCCCAGCAACAACATAGCTAAACTTCCGATTAAAAAAGTTCCGAGCGGTCTGCCCTTAGAAAGTGCATACGAAATGCATATTGTTTCCCCCTTATATTATCCGAACATTACACAGCAATATGACAGTAATCTTGATGATATCTTTAATTTAAGCATAGGGGATACGGCACTATTCCTCAACACTGATTTTAACATGAAGGATTATTCAAACAGGACAAAGGTGATTGCACAGCTGAACAGTTCGCTGGATAACCTTGAGCAACGAAAGATAATGGGAAAGAGCCCAGCCGGATATCTTTTGTCAAAGTTATCCATGGTGGAAGATTTAGAAATGGCAAACAGCATAAATTATCATTTTGAATCCGAGATACCTTTTGTTCAAATGGTGCTGCACGGTTCTCTCAATTACACCTCCGCACCGATAAACAGTGCTGCGGATCATCAAAAAGCATTGCTTAAAATAATTGAAACAGGAAGTACTCCAAAATATAAGCTGGCTTATGAGTTGGACAACAAAATTATAAATACCGAGTATAATTATCTTTATAATATCAATTATTCCGAATGGCAGGATACCATGATTTCGGATTTGGATTATTTGGGTAGGGCATTGGGCAGCTTGAAAGATAAGTTCATTGAGAAACATGAAATTATAGGAGAGCTGAGAAAAATCACATATAACGACGGAACCGTATTATATGTGAATTACAGCAATAAGGATGTTGCTATAGACGGATTAACTGTTAATGCCACAAGCTATTTCAGAAAATGATGTACATCAATTTCTGAAAATGATATTTTTCGGAGGCAACAGCACAAAAAACATAACATAGATAGAAAGGCAGAGGCATTTATATGTCTGATATGTTGATAAAGCTATATGACATGCCGGAAGTTCCGGCTGTGCTGAATGGCACATTGATTAAAAGGGCAAATCCGGTAGACTCCGGCAGGATATTAAAATTTGTAAGAGAAGAATTCAATGAAAACTGGGCGAACGAGTGTGATTACGCCCTTCATAATAACCCGGTCAGCTGCTTTATAGCGGTTAAAGACAAAAAGGTTGTTGGCTTTTCATGTTACGATGCGACCGCAAAAGGCTTTTTCGGGCCGATCGGGGTATTAAAATCAGAGCGCGGAAACAAAACAGGTTCGGCTTTATTGCTTTCCTGTCTCCATGCAATGAAAAATGACGGTTATGCTTATGCAATAGTCGGATGGATGGACGGTGCGAACGCTTTCTATGAAAAAGCGGCAAATGCGGTGCTTATTCCCGATTCACTACCAACAAAAAGTATTTATCAGAATTTAATAGAACTTTAATAAGGAAAGGTTTGAGCACAAATGGCTTTTTTTGACGGTTCAATATATTCACCCGCGCTGGGCATGATGACATCACTGGCTGTTTCATTACCGGAGGATGGAATAAAAGATAAGTCAGGTTCTGGAGTGCCGGTAGTTTATTTACTCCACGGTCTTTCGGATAACCATTCCGCATGGTTTCGAAGAACAAATGTTGAATATTATGCCGAGTTGGCTCATGCAGCCATAGTAATGCCCGAGGTGCAGAGAAGCTTTTATACCGACATGGCGCACGGCGCCAAGTACTTTACATATATTGCGGAAGATCTTCCGAGGATTTGCCGCAATATGTTTCACATTTCCGACCGCAAGGAGGATACTTATATCGCCGGGTTGTCGATGGGAGGGTACGGTGCTTTAAAAACAGCGCTCCGTTATCCGGAAAGATTTAATGCGGTTGCCAGCTTTTCGGGAGCGGTTAATATACATTCCCGCCTGCTATCGGATACACCGTCAATCAGCCGTGAAGAATGTATCGGTATTAATGATGGGGCTATAAGGCCAGAGGATGATTTGTATCTTCTGGCAGAACAAGCGGCAAAAAAAGGTTGCCCTAGGGTGTATATGAGTTGCGGTCTGTCCGACTTCCTGTATGAGGATAACAAGAATTTCCGTGAGCACCTTAACAAGTGCGGGATTCCCTTTGTTTATGAAGAATGGCAGGGATATCACGATTGGGAGTTTTGGGAGAAAAGCATAAAATCGGCAATCCATTATTTCTTTAAAGGCAATCCGTTATTTTCTTAAAATTGATTTAATACTTAATGTCTACTGAACAATTACCGTTTTTTTTAAACCTCGGAGAACCAATTAAAAATACAACAAACCACAAAAAGGCGCAAATAATCCGCCCTATGTGGGCGAGGTTCAATGCCAAAATCGACAAAGCTATGGCGGTTTTGCTGGTTTCTTTGAGCCTTGCTCGAACTGTCAACGGCAAAGACTATTTATATTATGGGTAGTGTCAAATAGTCCATGAAAAACAAAAAAGTGTCAAACCCTATGACAGACGCGAACGCAAATGCTGTCAAAAGAGAGCCGAGGGCGACGGGTTGAGATAAAAAGGCACACCAAAGCACCCTCGGAACGGCATTGTAGTATTTGCGTTCACGCCGGTCAAGGGTATTGACCACCCAACGGACCGCCTTAGGCTCAGGGAAAAGATAAAAGTCAGGCGGCGGTGCGGGATTTGATAAAATCCTCACTAATGGCAATGAGCTTAAGCCACTTAGCAGGCATGTTTGGCAGAGCATCAAGCTCCGGGATAACTGTCGGAACATTGCCATCAAGAGCAGAATGGGGACGCAGGAAGTTGAAATAAGCGACAAAAAGCGTAACAGAAGAAACAGAGCCGGAGTCGGAACCGAATCCTGTTGTAGGCTTGTAGTTACCCTTAAAAGTGCGGTTTAAGCGTTCAATAATCTGTTTGAGGGGGCGGAACTCCTTAGAGACCTCATCCTCATTTGCAAGCCCGATAACCTGAGTGACATTAAAATTTATGCCATGCTGTGCGAAGAATTGCTGAGCGAGAAGATAAATTGGATTACCGTCGGTGATAAGGTTGAGATTTCGCGGAATCTCCTTGAACTTAACCAAAACATCGTTAAAGGCGAGTATGGCGGATTGGTAGTCACGGTGTCGCCGTACGCGGTAGGAAAGTATAACTTTCTTCACAGCGTCGAAGAAAAAGAAGATATAATGCCATCGCCCCTTGACCTTTATGTAGGTTTCGTCGCCGCAGAAAGAATCGGAAAGCTCATAAGGGAAATGATCAAAAAAAGGCTTAATTCTGGGCGCAACAGCGTTGCAATAGTTAGCAATAGTCTGGTGAGATACTTTAACGTTATGAACATCGTACATCAAAGCGGCAGTTTTGCGAAGGGGCAGACCGTAGTTGATGTGATAGGTCAGGATTAGCCCCAAGACATGGGATGAAGCAGTAATGTTAGGCAAATCAACAATAGGCACATAGTTGTTGGGGAAGTCAACACATTTTCGGAC
>DHNF01000055.1:2567-6057 GCA_002409375.1 Ruminococcaceae bacterium UBA5423 | reverse complement strand
AAAAATGGGGAAACTCAAAAATATTATCGCCGTTGCACCTCGCCTGTTGCTGTGATATAATTTTTGCATGTCTTTGGAAAGGAAGTATTTAATATGGATATTGCTGCCGTTTTGGCAAAGGAGTTTGGGCTGCGCCTGGGACAGGTGCAGACTACAATACAGTTAATTGATGATGGTAACACAATCCCGTTTATTGCTCGTTATCGCAAGGAAATGACAGGGTCTCTTGATGACCAATTGCTGCGTGAGCTTTCAAACCGCCTTGAATATCTTCGTAATCTTGATGAACAGCGTGAAAAAGTGCGTGATACAATTGAAAAGCAGGGCGCGATGACCGATGAGATTGCCTCGGCGCTGGATGCTGCTGTGACACTTACTGAAATTGAGGATATATATCGCCCTTTCCGCCCAAAAAGAAAAACACGCGCATCGGTTGCGCGTGAAAAAGGATTGCAGCCGCTTGCGGATTTAATATATTTACAGCAAGCGGATTGTGCTGCTCCACTAAGTCTTGCCGCTGATTATATAAATCAGGAAAAAGGAGTTGACAGTGCACAAGACGCATTGCAGGGGGCACAGGATATTATAGCCGAAATGATATCGGACGATGCCAATGTGCGCCGCAGGCTGCGCGTCGTATGCATGGAAAATGGTGAGATTGTTGCCAAAGGCTTAAAAGAAGATATGGGCGTTTATGAAATGTATGCCGATTTTCGCGAACCCCTCAAACGAATGGCAGGTCATCGCGTACTTGCCGTAAACAGGGGAGAACGAGAGGAATTTTTAAAAGTCAGTGTTGAGTTTGACAGAATCAAAGGCGTGGGAATTGTCTGCTCGACGCATGTAAAAGAAGGGTCACCCTGCACAGATACGGTGCGGTTGGCGGCCGAGGACGCATACGACAGATTGATATTTCCGTCGATTGAGCGCGAGTTGAGAAACGGGCTGACTGACCGTGCAAGCGAGGATGCAATAAAGCTGTTTTCGCTTAATCTGCGCCATCTTTTGATGCAGCCGCCGGTAAGAGGGCGCGTAACGCTGGGGCTTGACCCCGGTTATCGAACAGGGTGCAAGGTGGCAGTGGTTGATTGTACCGGAAAGGTACTTGATACAGGGGTGATTTATCCCACACCGCCACATAACAAAAAGGAACAAGCCAACCGGATTTTAAGCGGTCTTATTAAAAAATACGGTGTGCAGGTAATTGCAATAGGCAACGGGACTGCCTCTCACGAAACCGAAGTTTTTGTTGCCGAGCTCATAAACGGGCTTGATACAGGCCTTGCTTATATGGTGGTAAGCGAGGCCGGTGCATCGGTGTATTCGGCTTCAAAGCTTGCGGCGAAGGAATTTCCCGACTTTGATGTGTCGTTGCGTTCGGCTGTTTCGATAGCCCGCCGGCTTCAAGACCCGTTGGCCGAGCTTGTAAAAATCGAGCCCAAGGCTATCGGTGTGGGGCAATACCAGCACGATATGCCGCAAAACAGGCTGTCAGAGGCACTTTGCGGTGTTGTTGAAGAATGTGTAAATGCTGTTGGTGTGGATTTGAACACGGCATCGGTTGAATTGCTGTCTCAAGTTGCCGGTGTAAATTCGTCTGTGGCAAAAAACATTGTTGCGTTTCGGGAAGAAAATGGTCTGTTCAACTCGCGCAGGCAACTAAAAAAAGTGCCGAGACTGGGACCAAAAGCATTTGAGCAATGTGCGGGATTTTTGCGAGTGGCCGAAAGCGATAACGTGCTTGATAACACTGCTGTGCATCCGGAAAGCTATGACGCAGCAAAAATTCTGCTTGAGCATTGCGGATATACACCTGATGATGTAAAGCACCGCCGTGTTGATGAGTTGCAGAAAAAAGCTGAAGAATTGGGCGTCGAAAATCTTGCCGATAAAATTGGTATAGGTCGGCCCACTTTGCAGGACATAGTTTCCGAGCTTACACGCCCGGGCCGTGACCCGCGCGACGAATTGCCGCCCCCACTTTTGCGTAAAGATGTTATTGGCATCGAGGACTTAAAGCCGGGTATGGAAATGGACGGCACGGTTCGCAATGTGGTTGATTTTGGAGCTTTTGTTGACATTGGCGTTCATCAGGACGGACTTGTTCATGTTTCACAGTTGGCGGATCGCTTTGTCAAGCACCCGTCAGAGGTTGTCCGTATCGGTGACATTGTAAAGGTATGGGTATTAAGTGTCGATGTTGAAAAAAATCGCATATCCTTGACTATGAAATCAAAAAACAACCCCACCCACTCGTAACAATGATTGCAAGTGGGGATCCGGGAATCCTGATGTTTCACATTAAAAAAAGCCTAATAGAATGTCATTCTATTAGGCTTTTGCCGGTCATTTCGGGCGGTTGAGGCAGCCCCATTATTTTTAACATGGTTGGGGCAATGTCTGCCAATCGTCCGCCTTTGCGAAGCTTGCATGGGAATCCTACTATGCAAAACGGAACATTATAAGTGGTGTGTGCGGTGAAGGGTGAGCCGTCTGAATCGGTTAGCTTGTCGGCGTTGCCGTGGTCCGCTGTGACTATAGCCGTACCGCCCATTTTTTTAGTTGCGTCTACAACGCGTCCGACACACTCGTCAACAACCTCAACCGCTTTGATGGCGGCATCATATATACCTGTATGTCCTACCATATCACAGTTTGCGAAGTTAAGAACAACCATATCATATTTCCCGGACAATATTCGTTTTTCTACTTCTTCACATACGGGATAGGCACTCATTTCAGGCTTTTGGTCAAAGGTGGCAACATCAGGTGTTGGTATTAAAACACGGTCTTCGCCCTCGAACATGACTTCTCTGCCGCCGTTAAAAAAGAAAGTAACATGAGCGTATTTGGTTGTTTCAGCAATACGAAGCTGTGTCTTGCCCGATTTGCTTACGGTTTCTCCCATGGTCATTGTCAGTGTTTGGGGCGCGTATGCCACCGATACATTAGGCATCGTTGCATCGTATTCGGTCATACACACAAAATGTAAAGACAGCATGTCGCCGCTGCGTTCAAAGCCAGTGAATTCGGGGTCGACAAAGGCGCGTGTTATTTCACGGGCACGGTCGGGGCGAAAGTTAAAGAAAATTACACTGTCATTGGTGCAAACCGCTTTGCCGCCCTCAATAACCGTTGGAACCACAAATTCGTCGGTTGTGTATTTTCCTTCGTTATCGAGTGTTAAATATGATTTTTCGACAGCTGCGGCGGCATCGTCAGCGTTAATGCCGTTGCGATTTACCATGGCGTCATACGCTTTTTTAACACGATCCCACTGAGAGTCGCGGTCCATTCCGTAATATCTGCCCATCACTGTGGCGATTTTTCCAATGCCAATCTCTTTTATTTTGTCTTCAAGTTCACGAATGTATCCTGCACCCGAGGTGGGGGGCACATCACGACCGTCAAGCATGGCGTGAATAAAAACTTCTTTAACACCGCTTGTTTTTGCACATTCAAGAAGCGCATATAGATGAGTGTTGTGACT
>DHNF01000055.1:0-2422 GCA_002409375.1 Ruminococcaceae bacterium UBA5423 | reverse complement strand
GTGTACACCGCCGTCCGACAACAGTCCCATTAAATGCAGTGCGGCACCCGGTCTCTTGGCATTTTCCAACGCAGCAAGCAAAACAGGATTATTAAAAAAATCACCGTCATCAATTGATTTGGATATTCTTGTTAGTTCTTGATAAACAATGCGTCCTGCACCGATGTTTGTGTGACCGACCTCGCTGTTGCCCATTTGCCCCTCAGGCAATCCGACATCCATGCCTGACGCACCTATTTCGGTATACGGGTTTTGTGAAAACAGCTTGTCCAAATTTGGGGTGTTAGCGTTTTTTATAGCGTTGCCCTGTGTTTCGGTATTCAAGCCGAAACCGTCCATTATAATTAGTGTTACGGGTTTTTTCATCAATAAAGCTCCTTATTTAGCTGCAGATACAATTTGGGCAAAGTCGGCCGGTTTGAGAGATGCGCCACCAATAAGGCCTCCGTCAACATGCTCGCACGCCAGCAATTCTGCCGCATTTGATGTATTCATCGAGCCACCGTATTGTATTACAATGTTTTGGGCTGCTGCATTACCGTACAGACGAGATATCGTAGAACGTATCAAAGCGCACACTTCATTTGCCTGCTCGGCTGTGGCTGTGCGACCTGTTCCGATAGCCCATACAGGCTCGTATGCAATTATAATGTGATCCAGTTCCTCAACACTTACACCGCCCAATGCAATTTTCACCTGCATTGCAACTAATTCGTCGGTGATGCCCTGCTCGCGTTGTTCAAGCTGTTCGCCAACACAAAGTATAACATTTAATCCGGCATCAAGTGCGGCTCTGACGCGTTTATTTACCGTGACATCAGTTTCGCTGAAATAGGTTCGGCGTTCGCTGTGACCAATTATTACTGTATTGACACCCATGCTTTTAAGCATGCTTGCAGAAATTTCACCCGTAAATGCACCGGATTCTTTCCAATGACAATTTTGCGCAGCTACACCGATTTTGCTGCCCTTTACCGCCTCAAGGGCAGCAGGGATGTCAACAAACGGAACGGCGACTATAACATCGCACGCGGCGTTTGTGACAAGTGGTTTAATTTCCTCAATAAGCTTGTAAGCTTGCTGAGGGTTATTGTTCATTTTCCAGTTGCCTGCAATTACATATTTTCGGCTCATAAAAATATCATCCTTTATTTGATTATTTGTCGTTGAGGCAGGCTATACCGGGCAGCTCTAACCCTTCTAAAAATTCCAGCGAAGCTCCGCCGCCTGTTGATATATGCGTCATTTTATCGGCAAAACCAAGTTGTTCAACTGCTGCAGCCGAATCACCGCCGCCGATAATCGAAACAGACCCACTGTCTGCTATCGCTTTTGCAACGGCAATCGTGCCGGCGGCAAAGGGTGCCATTTCACTTACACCCATAGGGCCGTTCCAGATTACTGTGCCGGCACCGTCTATGGCGTCAGCAAAGATTTTTTGAGTTTTAGGTCCGATATCAAGGCCCATCCAGCCATCTTCAATGCCGTCTTCAAACACCTTGATGTTGGCACTTTCGCTGAATTCATCTGCAGCCACATTGTCAACCGGTAATAAAAACTTAACGCCTTTTTGCTCAGCTTTTTTCAATAATTCTTTTGCCAATTCAAGTTTATCAGCTTCAAATTTTGAGTCTCCGATTTTTTTACCAAGTGCAGAGTGGAAAGTATATGCCATTGCGCCGCCAACTATTAGTGTATCAATCTTTTCAAGAAGATTTGTAATCACACCGATTTTGTCCGAAACCTTTGCGCCGCCGAGTATTGCCACAAAAGGGCGTTTGGGGTTTTCAAGTGCGCCGCCCATTATCGAAATTTCTTTTTTAATCAAATATCCGCAAACGGCGGGCAGATAATCAGCAACACCGGCAGTTGATGCATGGGCACGATGCGCTGTTCCGAATGCGTCATTCACAAATATTTCTGCAAGGGAGGCAAGTGATTTTGCAAATTCAGGATCGTTTTTTGTTTCTTCCTTATAAAAGCGCACATTTTCGATAACCATGATCTCGCCTGATTTTAGGGCGGCAGCCATTGAATGGGCGTGTTGACCGATTATATCGGTTGTGAATTTTACTTCACGCTGCATAAGTTCGGAAAGTCGTTTTGCCACAGGGGCCAATGTGAATTTCTTTTTGGTTTCTTCATCCTTTGGTCTGCCGAGGTGCGAGCAAAGAATTACGGCAGCACCGTTGTCAATTAAATATTGTATTGTAGGAATGGATTCCCTTATACGCTTGTCATCTGCAATAATACCATTGTTTAAAGGTACGTTGAAATCACACCGCACGAGAACCTTTTTCCCATTAACTTGGATATCTTCTATTGTCTTCTTGTTTAAAAAATTCATGTTATACCTTCTTTCCCAAAATAGAATTTTGTCAAATTTATGACAATCTTACAAAAGAATATATTATAATATATT
>DHNF01000096.1:5160-5667 GCA_002409375.1 Ruminococcaceae bacterium UBA5423 | reverse complement strand
GATAGCTGTCCAAGCGGACGGCCGGCATTCATCAAAGTCGGCGAATTAGGTAAGAATTCAAGACTTGTCATCAGTTTGAAAAATTCCTGTTCAGTTGCCTTAACATCGGCATCCTTGGAATACTTCAAATCAGAAGCAGCTATCGCGTGTGCAACGCGGCGAAACATATCCTCAACAGTTTCGATTAAATTCCCGTTTTCGTCCTTTACCAAATACCTCCTTTCGAGCACTGTGAGAGCGTTTTGGGTTAATTCCATTATGTTTTCCCCTTCCCGTACTTATAGAAGTACTATATACTATATAACTATATAGTGGTGTATTGATACTCTAAAAGGTACTATATATTGTATTAGCCTTGGTTATTAATGTCAAGTAGAAAATATATTATTTTTGCAATTGGAGAATAGTATTAATGTTGCATTTTTTTGTAATGCGGGGTATCATATTATTATCATAGGCTGTGCTAAAATTATGACAAAAAGGCACAGGCTGGAAGGCAGGGGTTTG
>DHNF01000096.1:0-5044 GCA_002409375.1 Ruminococcaceae bacterium UBA5423 | reverse complement strand
GGGGTTTGGATATGCGTGAATACGCCAATATACAGCTGCTGCTTGACGATAGGGTTGAAGCGGCACACGAGCGCATTATTTATACCATCACCGCTTATATGGAAGCTCAAGGATTCGTGCCATGCGGCCGTGAAAGTGCTGAACGCACGGTGGCTTTTGCCCGAGTTGAGAACGGCTGGTCGATTTTTGATGATTGCGCCGACAGACTTGATATATATGCACTTCACGGACTTGCCCGCTGCCTGACAGCGAGGCTTAGAACGCGCGCGGTCGCTATTATGGGATTGAAAAACGGATTTATATTAAAATTGTACTGTGACGGCATGCTTCGGGATACTTTCAGTACGCAGACGCGTTCGTTTTTCAAGACAAGGACAACAGGGCGTGTCGCTTGCCCCGGACATGCGGTTAGATGGCATTCAATATTACGCAAAGATGTTAGCTTGCGAGAGCTTTCATCTGCATTTTTACAGGCAAGGGAAAATCCGAACGAGGGATTTGAAAGGCTGCAGCACATGCTTTGCTTAGATGAAACGGCAAAATTCGGTTTTGCTTCGATTGAGGATTCTAAATTACAGGGTGTGGTGGAGCTGTATTTTCATGCTTCAAATCGTGTGCGGCAGCATTGGTACGACCGGTTTATTCGCATTCCTGCAAGGTGCGGAAGTGCAGTGGTGTCGGCTTTGTTTAGAAAAAAACGCTGCCGCCAGCGTCATTAATTAATATAAGCGGAGGATACCCATGCAAATTGGCACAGTAAAAATAAATGGGCACGCAGCTTTGGCTCCGATGGCAGGTGTAGCGGACAGGGCAATGAGATTGATTTGTGTTGAGTTCGGTGCAGCTTATGTTGTCGGCGAGATGGTAAGTAGCAAAGGATTGTGCCATGGCGACAAAAAAAGCGCCGAGCTTCTTACACTTGACGATGCCGAGCGCCCCGCCGCAATCCAGCTTTTCGGAGACAATCCCGAAATAATGGCGCGTGCCGCCACTATTGCAATGCAGTATAAGCCCGATATTATTGATATCAATATGGGCTGCCCCGCACCAAAAATCACCGGCAACAGCAGCGGCTGCGCATTGATGCGCAGCCCCTCATTATGCTTTGACATAGTGTCCACGGTTTCGCGTGCAGTTAATGTTCCTGTCACGGCAAAAATACGAAAAGGATTTGACAGTAACACCGTTAACGCTGTAGAAGTCGCGTTGGCATGTCAAGAGGGCGGTGCCGCTGCAGTAACTGTCCATGGACGAACTCGGGACCAGATGTATGCTCCCCCGGTTGACTGGGATATAATCCGCAAAGTTAAAGAGTCTTTGAGAATTCCGGTTATCGGGAACGGGGATGTAAATTCGGCAAAAGAGGCGGCCCGCCTATATGAGCTCACCGGCTGTGACCTTATAATGGTTGGCAGGGGAGCTCTTGGCGCACCATGGATTTTTTCACAAATTGAGGAATATCTTGCTAACGGAACGCTGCTGCCTGATCCGCCGGTGCCAAAACGTATGCAAATACTGCTAAGTCAGGTCACACTGGCCGCGGGTTTAAAGGGCGAACGCGTAGCTCTGCTCGAGTCGCGCCGTCATGCCGCCTATTATATGCGCGGGCTTCCCGGCGCTGCCGCTCTTAGAGCAAAAGCCGTGCAAATTAAGACACTCGATGACCTTAAAGCCCTTTGCAATGAAGTCTGTAAGTTGCTAAAGTGATATTACACAAAATAAAACGAAATGTTTGTTACAGTTTTTCAATATTAATACTGGTATTATTTTAATTGTTTTGTATAATGTTATAACATTAAAGCTTTTGCCGTTTTCAAAGTTCTTGTCACGGTAAAGAATGGTGATTCAATGTTTCAAATACGATGGATTTGGAAAAATATCCATGCCCGCCATCGAGTTATGTTAATTGCAGGTCTTGTAATTTCGGTGGTTGTAAGCAGTATGTTGCTTATAAACCCGTATATGACCTCACTACTGATTGACAATGTCATTGTCGGTAAGAATACGGAATTTTTAATTCCCATTCTCATGGTGATGATGATTGTGCAGATTGTACGGTTAGGTATGCGGTATGCAATGCACATAATGCTTGAAACTGCATCCCAGCATATGATGTACAACCTTCGATGTAGCTTATTCAAAACGCTGCAAAATCAAGAAAGCAGTTTTTTCAGCCGAAACCGCACCGGGGATTTGATGACGAGAATGACCGGTGACCTGGAGTTTTGCAGGCATTTTGTATGCTTTCTTACACATCAGATCACAGACGCTGTTGTGATGTTTGTTTCTACACTGATATTCTTTTTGTTGCTTGACTGGCAGCTGACGTTGGCGCTTGTCGCTGTAACGCCGCTGCTTTTATTTATTACTCAGAAATATTCAACCAAAGTGCGTCCTCACTTCATTTCGATGCGTGAACGCCTGTCCGAAATGAATACAGCAGCTCAGGAGAACATAGCAGGAAATCGTGTGGTAAAGGCCTTTGCTCGTGAAGCCTACGAACGAGAGAAATTTGAAGAGTGCAATCGCAATTTTCACGATGCTAACCTTGGAATAAACCGGCTTTGGCTAAAGTTCTATCCGTTTATTGAGGCGCTGGCTAATTTTATGTCACTGGTTACTGTTTTTGTCGGTGGACTGTTTATTATCAAGGGCAACATTACCGCCGGCGAACTGGCTATTTTTATATCACTGACTTGGGCACTTGCTAATCCAATGCGCAATTTAGGAGTGCTGATTAACGATATTCAGAGGTTTTTTACATCTGCCAATAAGGTTATTGAGATATATTATTCACGCCCTCTTATAGTTGATCGCAGCGACGCCGTTTCGCACGACCGGGTAAAGGGACATATAGAATTTCGGAATGTAAGTTTTTCATTTAAAAAGGTCCCGGTTTTGAAAGACATCAGCTTTGAAGTCAAACCGGGGCATACTCTCGCAATTATAGGTCCTACGGGTTCGGGAAAAACCATGATTATAAATTTGCTGGCGCGAATGTATGATGTCGGAAGCGGAGAGATTTTGTTAGACGGCTGTAACGTAAAGCTGTGGAAGCTACAGCAGCTTCGCAGCGCAATCGGCACCGCAACGCAGGAAGTTTTTTTATTTTCAGACTCTGTAAAGGGCAATATTGCCTTTGGCAACCAGGCGCTAACCGAACAAGAGGCACGTGATTTTGCACGCCGTGCGGCAGCCGATGAATTTATAGAAAAAATGCCCGAAAGCTATGAAACCATTATAGGCGAACGCGGTGTCGGACTTTCCGGCGGACAAAAGCAGCGCATTGCATTGGCGCGGGCAATGGCAGTACGACCTGCAATATTGGTGCTGGATGACACGACTTCTGCATTGGACATGGAAACCGAAAAGCTAATACAGCATCAGATTGACAACCTGCCGTTTAAGTGCACCAAAATCATTATAGCGCAGCGCATTTCATCAGTTAAAAATGCAGATGAGATTATAGTGCTTGAACAGGGAATAATCACCGAACGCGGCACACATGAGCAGCTTATAAAAAATAACGGATATTACCGGCAGACCTATGAGCTGCAAAACGATATTTCGGTTGATGAAAAGGCGGTGTCCAACCATGGCACGCAATAAATTTGACATTGATGAAAAGCTTGAATCACCGTTTAGTATGGCGCATCTCAAACGCTCTTTTACATATATTCGCCGGCACCGCTTTAAGATGCTATGCGCTCTGTTGCTAAGCGGCATGGCGAGCGTGGCCGGGCTTTTTGGTCCAAAGATTATGCAGTGGACACTTGACGGCGCAGTACCAAATAAGGACATTGGTATGCTGGCTTTGCTTGCTCTTCTTTATATTTGCATTGTGGTAATTTCCATATTGTTTACCACGATACGCTCGCGCATTATGGCTCGTGTAAGTCAGGATATTATTTATGACATCCGGGAAGATTTGTTTGCCCACCTGCAAAAGTTGCCATTCAGCTATTATGACAGCCGACCGGCCGGAAAGATACTTGTGCGCGTTATCAATTATGTAAATTCGGTGGCGGATATGCTGTCTAACGGAATTATTAACAGCATTTTGGAAGTAATAAATATAATATTTATTATTGTGTTTATGTTCAGTACAAACGCAACCCTCTCATGGGTAATTGTCGCGGGCTTACCCATATTCGTATTATTTATTGTAGTAATAAAGCCAAAGCAACGTCGGGCATGGCAGCAGCAATCAAATAAAAACTCCAATTATAATGCCTATCTTGCCGAAAGCATTGATGGCGTGAGTGTCAGCCAACTTTTTGTTCGGCAGGAAATTAATATAGGAATATTCGGGCGCCTTGCAGCAGCGTGCCGTGCAGCGTGGATGAAAGCCGTAATTATAAGCAATTCGGTTTGGGTGAGCGTCGAATTGTTGACACAAATTGTTTTTACGGTGATGTATATTGCGGGTGTTTACTGGATGGGCGGCGCTATTGTATCCTTTGGTGTCATTCTTGCTATGGGGCAGTATGTAAGCAGGTTTTGGCAGCCAATATTAAACCTTGCAAACATCTACAATATGTTCATTAATAATATTGCATATCTTGAGCGCATTTTTGAAACTATGGACGAACCCGTTACAGTTGACGATATGCCGGGTGCTGTCGAGCTGCCGCCTGTTAGCGGACAGGTGGAGTTTAAAGAGGTGTTTTTTGGGTATGAACCGGGTGTGCCGGTCCTTGAAAACATAAACTTTAATGTTAAAGCGGGGGAAAGCATTGCACTTGTTGGCCCTACCGGTGCAGGCAAAACTACTGTTGTTAATTTATTAAGCCGGTTTTACAATTTAACCGGCGGCAAAATTCTGCTTGACGGCAAATATGACATCTCACGTGTTACACTCCACTCGCTGCGTTCTCAAATGGGTATTATGATGCAGGACAGCTTTATTTTTAGTGGTACAGTAATGGATAACATACGATACGGACGCCTTGATGCCACAGAACAAGAGATTATTGCAGCGGCAAAAGCAGTGCATGCCCATGATTTTATTATGGAAATGGAAAAAGGCTATCATACCGAGCTA
>DHNF01000123.1:2995-5052 GCA_002409375.1 Ruminococcaceae bacterium UBA5423 | reverse complement strand
CGGTATTCTTGTCTGAACAGACCGTCTCTGGCAGAATTGGGCACAATATCACAAACCAAAAACAGTTCGTTAAATGCGCTGTCTATTAACCCTGTATTAAATAGCATTTTCTCCTCTTTTTTATTAATGTAGAGTTTGCCCTGATGAACGAGTTGAAAATAGGTGTTTTCAAGATAATTTTTTAATATTGGGTGATTCACCTTGGATTGATAATTGGTAAATGTCCAATTCTCATACAGCGCTTCTTCTGCAAGCTTGCCCAACAGTTCATTCATACTGTCAATTGAGTCAAAAACAATATCACCTATATGCCAGCGATTTTGACGCGCCCTTATCTCATCTCGGAGCATGGTTTCGCGTACAATGAATAGGCCATAATACTCCTTAGGGTTTTCATCACGGCGCGTATTTTTGAGAGTATACGCGAATATTCTTTCCTTCCCGTGCTGAAAACGAAAACCGGTGTCAAATGCATAATAAGCATTGCCGGCTCTGTTGCGTACATTATACTTATAAACCAAAAAGCGTTTTTTGGAAAATGTACGGTCTATCATATGGTCTATATGATTCTTGGCGTCTTTAATTGTCATATTGCCTGCCATTTGAACAAGCTGAAAAATCGAGCGTTCGTATTCCTCGTTGGAATTAAAGCAAATATAGTTGTGTATGCTCACATCATCACCTCCCTTCAAATGTTTCATTATTACACTAATATTACAACACCATCAAGCTAAAACAAAACCCATTTTTTTAAGGGCATTATTAAGTGTGCGGCGTGAAACAGCTTGGGCACGTATTGAGCCGTCTTTCATAACCTGCTTGAGATATGACTTATCTTTCATCAGGTTGTCGAATTTTTGCTGAATCGGGCGCAACGTTTCTATTACGGATTCGGCCACCGCAGCTTTAAAATTGCCGTAGCCCTTGCCTTCAAATTCAGCCTCGATTTGGCTCAGTGTTTTGTTCGTAACGGCTGCATAAATTTCCATCAGGTTGTTAATGCCGTCTTTGCCCTGAGCATATTTAACGCATGCTTCGCTGTCAGTTACGGCACGTTTGAATTTACGCATAATTACATCGGGGCTGTCTTTTAGGGAAATAAATGCATTTTGGTTTTCGTCAGATTTGGACATTTTTTTTGCGGGCTCCTGAAGTGACCGCACTCGAGCAGCATTTTGCATAATATATGGTTCGGGCACAACGAATACATTGCCATACAAGTTATTAAAGCGTTCGGCTATATTTCGAGTAAGCTCGACATGCTGTTTCTGATCGGCACCTACGGGCACATAATTGGGCTGATACAGCAGTATATCGGCCGCCATTAACGACGGGTAAGCAAACAGACCAAGGTTGATATTGTCGCTGTGCTTGGTTGATTTATCTTTGAATTGTGTCATTCGCGTAAGTTCGCCAAATTGTGTATGACAGGCTAAAAGCCACATCGTTTCTGCGTGTGCGGGAATCTGGGACTGAATAAAAAGCAGGCTTTTTTTGGGATCAAGACCAACAGCCAGCAGTAATGCAAACATTTCATATATCTGGCGGCGAAATTGCTCTGGGTTCTGGCGTATAGTAATGGCGTGCAAATCTGCTACGGCAAATGCGCAATCCATTTCGTCCTGCATTGCAACCCAGTTTCGCATTGCACCGAGATAATTGCCCAGTGTTGGTATACCGGTGGGCTGAATACAGCTTAGAGCACGTTTTTTGTTAAGCTCTGTGTTTTGTGGTGTTGTATTCATATTAACAAGGCCTTTCATTTATTTAGTAATCCATTGTTTTTAGAAGAATGCCCAGACGCTCGATGCCTTTGCGCATTGCATCGTCGGACGGAGTAGAAAAGTTAAGGCGGAAATTCTGGCAGGGGAGATCCTGATTGACAAGAAAAGCATTGCCCGGAACGACTGCAACCTTTTGTTCAACTATGGCACGCTTACAGAAAGATGGCATATCGATAGTCTTTGGTAAACGACACCATACGAACAATCCGCCCTGAATATTATCATAGGTTATTCCATGCGGCACAAGGTGCTGTTCTATAAGCGACAGCATAA
>DHNF01000123.1:0-2834 GCA_002409375.1 Ruminococcaceae bacterium UBA5423 | reverse complement strand
TTTTTTGCGGTATAGGTTGCGCAGATTATTTAAATGATTTTCATAATCGCATGTTTTCATAAACTCGTCACAAATAATTTGCACAAGCATTGCAGTATGAACATCCTCAACCTGCTTGCAAACAATCATCTTTTGCAAAAGATCAGCCGGCGCTATTGCAAAACCTACGCGCAAGCCGGGTGCCAGAACCTTTGAAAAGCTTCCGGCATATATCACAAGCCCATCCTCGTCAAGAGACTTGACTGCCGGAACATCCGTACCATCAAATCGCAAATCGCCGTATGGGTTATCCTCGACAATAACAACATTATATTCCTTAGCGAGCGCATACAGCTTTCGGCGCTTGTCCATACTCATAGTAATTCCCGAAGGATTTTGAAAATTGGGTATGGTATAAATAAACTTGATATTTGAATGTGATTTTAATGCTGACTCCAGTTCAGTCAAATCTATGCCATCGCTTTGCATGGGAACACCTATCAGATTGACACCCAATGAGCGGAATGAGTTGAGTGAACCGATAAAGCTTGGTGCCTCACAGACAACGGCGTCACCGTGGTTGCACAGCACCTTAGCAGCCAGTTCCATTGTCTGCTGGGCGCCCGAAGTTATCAGTATATTATCAAAATCCCGTCCAACATTATGATTTCCTTTCATATAGGATACAAGCCGTGTCCGAAGAGGCGCGTAACCTTCTGTGGTACCGTATTGAAGTGCGTCAATGGGACGCTCAGTCAAAATGCGGCTTGTGATTGCAGCGATATCTTTCGCTGGGAATGCCTCAGGAGCGGGGTTTCCTGCGGACAGGGATACCACCTCTGGGTCTGCTGCATATTTTAATATTTCGCGTATCGCAGATGGATTTAAAGATTTTACCCTGTCTGCAAACTGGTAGTTCATATATAGCATTCCTTTCAGGTAAAATTAACTATTGATGCACGACTTGTGTTAAAAACTATAAACACAAATCAGTCTGTTCCTATAATAACACACCTGTGTTGACATTTTCAACCGAAACCGTTAAAGTAGAAGAATACACAACTCGTTTTAAGGAGTATTTGTGATGAATCAAAAACTAACTGACATTATGTTTCCCGATGTCGCAACAACACCTGAATATTATGAAGATTTATATCCTTTGCGGCAGTGCAAGCAGGGAGCACGCATTACCAGGATTGCACCAAGCCCGACAGGCTATCTGCATTTAGGTGTGCTATTTACTGCGATGATCAACCAAATGACTGCAAAGGCGTCTGATGGTGTGTTTTATTTCAGGCTTGAAGATACAGATAAAAAGCGAGAGGTTGAAGGAGGAGCGCAGGATATACTCGACGGCTTAAGAGCATACGGTGTTATCCCCGACGAGGGGTTTGTCGCTCTGGGTGTAATAAAGGGTGATTACGGCCCCTATCAGCAGAGCGAGCGCACAGAGATTTATCAAACGTATGCCAAAGCTTTGGTGGGGGCAGGGCTTGCATACCCCTGTTTTTGCAGTGAACAGCAGCTTCAGTCGATAAGACAGGAGCAGGAATGCCAAAAACTGCGAACAGGTTACTTGGGCGAGTATGCCGTGTGTCGCAATCTTGAACCGGAGCAGGCTTTAAATCGTATAAAAAGCGGACATTCATATGTTGTCAGGCTTCGGTCGGATTGTGTTGATGATAACCAACGCATAGTATTTAATGATTTAATAAAGGGCAAGATTGAAATGCCTGAAAATGACGAGGATTTTGTACTGCTAAAATCCGATGGAATACCCACATATCATTTTGCACATGCAATAGACGATCATTTAATGCGTACAACGCATGTTATACGCGGAGATGAATGGATTTCTTCTGTTCCAAAGCATATTCAGCTATTTAGAATGCTCGGGTTTAAGCCGCCTAAATATGCTCATATCAGCCCAATAATGAAAGAAGAGGGCAGTGGTAAGCGAAAGCTTTCAAAGAGAAAAGATCCCGAGGCAGCAGTGCGTTATTATGCAGAACAGGGATTTCCCGCCGATAGTGTTATTGAATATCTTATGACAGTGGCTTGCAGTGATTATGAGCACTGGAGAAGATGCAACCCTAAAAAGTCGCGTGATGAGTTCCCGTTTGGATTGAAGAAAATGAGCGCATCGGGTGCGCTGTTTGATCTTTTAAAGCTAAATGATGTAAGCAAGACTGTGATTGCAGGCATGGATGCAGACGCTGTTTTGAATGCCGTGTTGGAATGGGCAAAAAAATATACCCCCGATTATTTTCTGCTCCTGGACAGGGATCGCGGATATGCAAGGGAGATATTTAGCGTTGACAGGGGAGGAGCAAAGCCACGCAAAGATATTGCAAAGTGGTGCGAACTACCCGAATATACCGCATACTTTTTCGACGAGGCATTTAAAATTGACGATGCCATGCCGGACAATATTAAGCATGAAGATATTAGGGCTATTCTTACCGAATATGCCAAGGTATACGACCCTCAGGACGATAGGCAGCAATGGTTTAATAAAATAAAATCAATATGCGAGCCGCTCGGATTTTGTCCCGATGTAAAGCAGTATAAAAATAACCCCGATGAATATAAAGGGCATGTGGGCGATGTCAGCACGGTAATACGTATTGCAGTAACAGGAAGAAAAAACACTCCCGATTTATGCAGTATTATGCGTGTTATCGGCCGTGAGCGTGTGATAGCAAGATTTGAACAAGCAGTTACAATTTAAAATGAGAGGAAATGTCATGGTGAGATTTGGACCGGCAGGCAACGGTGACTCATTTTATGAGAACGGAGGCAAATCTACATTGCAAGCACCCAAATGGCTTGCTAAGTTAGGGCTTAACGCATAT
>DHNF01000095.1:3306-5741 GCA_002409375.1 Ruminococcaceae bacterium UBA5423 | reverse complement strand
TTAATGAGAATCAGTATTAGTATTAAATAAGCTTATTCACTGATTTCACCGGCTTTTTTCAATGATAGCTTTGTAGCTACAGGGCCGACCAACTCGTAAATTAAGGTGGCACAAAGTATAACTGCACGCACTTGTCCTGCATATTCCGGTAAAACCTTATCAACTACAAGCGTAAGTCCGATGGCAACTCCGGCTTGCGGGATCATTGTCCAACCCAAATATTTTTTTACGGTTTCAGGTGCTTTTGTAACTACAGCACCAAGCCATGTACCAAAAACTTTACCTATAACACGCATTACTACATAAATTATACCGATAATTCCAATAGACGGTATTAGCGAAATCTCAAGCTTTGCACCGGATATTACGAAAAATAGCATTAATATTGGCGGTGTTGCTATGTCAATTATTTTGAATACCGGCACAGCGTCTTTTGAGATATTTACAAAAATCGCGCCCAGTATCATACAGGCAAGCATCGATGATGCCTCGAAATAACTGGCAACTGCCGAAACGGCAAACAGTATGCCGACTATTGCACATATACGGTTAGAATCTTTTTTAAAAAAGTGCAGCAAAGCAGTTAGAGCAAGCGAGAAAATGACGCCTATTAAAACTGATACGCCAAGTTCAATAAACGGGTCGAGTATCGACATCACAATATTATCGCCGCCCGCTTTCATTGTCTTTATATAAGTTACAACAAAGCCAAACGCAACCAACGCAATGGCGTCATCAATTGCAACTACGCTAAGTAGTGTTCTCGTAACAGGCCCCTTTGCGCGATACTGCTTAATAACCATTACTGTTGCGGCAGGGGCTGTGGCTGATGCAATGGCTCCAAGCATTAATGAAATAGATAAGTCAAAACCAAGCGCAACTAACCCAGTGGTGACAAATACGATTGCTAATACTCCTTGAATAAGTGCGATGATAAACGGAGTTATTCCAAGCTCTTTTAGATATGATAATTTAAATTCAGAACCAATTGACAATGCAATGAAAGCAAGTGCCATTTCGGATACTATGTTTATGCTATCGACCGCTTCAAAAGAGACTATGCCCAAAACATACGGACCAATTACAAGTCCTGCAATAAGGTATCCTGTAACATTTGGAAGGCCAATAAGCTTTGCAAGTCGCCCAAACAACAGTCCACAAATCAACAATAATCCGGTGTAGAAAAGGATGCTCATTTTTCAAGACCCTTTCCACGCGCAAAATCAAGGGGAATGATAAACATAATCCCTGTATCAGGCTTTGTGAAATCACCCACTACTTTTTCAGTAATGCGAATGATTTTATCCTTTTGATCGTCACGAATTACTGTTAAAATGGTTTTGCTTTTTTTATGATCTTCATGATTCAAGAATTTGCGAACTGAACCCCAAAAGGGTATTTCCTCCTCGTGAAACCTTGATTCGGAAAGCTCGCGCACCATTCCGGTGCTGTCCAGTATCGTTGCTCCACAGATATCCTCTTTGGCATAGGTTACCATTAGGTCATCAAGCTTTTCTGTTTGGTTTAATATTAAAACAAACAGCTTCATAAAACCACAATCCTTTCCGCCCTTGATGAAGGGCATAATAAAAAATGTAAAAATGTAATATAATTGAACCTGTGCATAAAAATGAAAGGCTCGCATTTACAAGAGCCTTTCATAATTGTGTCGCCATATTTATATGAGTGAAACGCTGAGATTACATTATGCGGAAGGTTCTTGTTGATTATAGCATAATCCAAGTAATTTTTAAAGTGGCTATTTGCTTAGCCGGAATAAATCGCGAATTTTTAATCGTTGTCCGTAATGCATCACTGATGCCGAATACAGTCTTACAGATACGATGGAGACCACTATAATTGCGACAAGCAGAAGAACGACTGAAATCACTATGTCCAAAGCGGCCACTGTTTCGTTGAGGAGCCTGAACGGCATTATAAATGATGAAGTAAACGGTATATAGCTAATGACACGGCGAATTGTCTGGTCGGGTAAAAACAATACCATATATGCTGCATAAAATGAAATTAGACTTATAAGCACCGACGGCATCATTGCAGACTGCAAATCTTCAATACGGCTTACTGTGGCGCCGCACACCGAGTTTATCATTGCGTATAGTGAATATCCTAAAATGAAAAACACAAGAATGAGAATAGCCGATATTGGTGTGAAAGAGGAGAGGGCGAGGGGAACACCGGAAATTGTAAAGTCATTTGGAACAATAAAAGTATACCCTAACGCAGCAGCAATTATAAACACAGACAATTGCAATAGACCAAGTGTGCCCATTGCCAAGCATTTGCCCAAAAGGATACGCGACGGCTTTGCAGAGACAATAAGTGTTTCCATCACACGAGATGTTTTTTCTGAAGCCACTGACATGGATACACCATAACCGTAATAATAAATTGAAAAGAACATAAGCAAAGTG